>NZ_BACT01001026.1:0-7587 GCF_000333255.1 Methylobacterium sp. B1
TCTTCCGCCGAGATTGACGAATCGAGCGCCCCATAAGTCACGAGGCGGGCCTCCGAGCCCGCGGGCGACCGGATGCCGAGCCGGCCGATCCGGTGGCGGCCGAACGGCGTCTTCTCCTCGAAGGCGGGCGGGTAGGCGGCGTCGGAGGCCGAGGCGCCCTGCCCCGCCAGGAGGGCGAGCAGTCCGGCGGCGATCAGGGTCTTGGTGCTCACGCGATGCTCCGTCAGGGGGCCGGCCGGTCCGGCATCTGGCCTACAGTCTAGCTGATCGCGGGCGGCTTGTCCGGCCCATCCGAATCGACCGGTTACCGAAATGCCGGCGCGGATCAGCCGCGGGCGCGCAGGACAACCTGCGGGCTCGCCGGCACGGGGCGGCAATCCGTCGTGAAGGCGTTGACCGGCAACGGCTTCGAGTCGCACGCATACACGTCCGCCGGGCCGGGCGCGGGGATCGGATCCCGGGCGATGATCGGGTTCGGCGCACAGGCCGAGGCCGCGGCGGCGAGCAGCAGGGCGGCGATCAGGTTCAGGCGGCGCATGCGACACTCGGGACGCGGGAGGACCCCCGCACCTGACCCTGGCCATCGCGATCCGTCCTGACAAGCGCCGGCGCGGGGCGTCGGCGCCTTTGGCGGAGCCTGTCGCCCCGCGGCAACAATCCGCGCGGGGTCGGCTAGCCGGCCCGGACCATCGGCACGACGTTGTGCAGGGTCTTGTCGGTGCCGTCGAAGAACCGGCGGATGTTGCGCGCGGCCTGCCGGATGCGCTGCTCGTTCTCGACCAGCGCGATGCGGACATACTCGTCGCCGAATTCGCCGAATCCGATGCCGGGCGCCACCGCGACATCCGACTTCTCCAGCAGCAGCTTGGAGAATTCGAGGCTGCCCATCTCCCGGTAGCGCTCCGGGATCGGAACCCACGCGAACATCGAGGAGGCGGGCGACGGGATGGTCCAGCCGGCCTTGCCGAAGGATTCCACCAGCGCGTCGCGGCGCTTCCTGTAGATGCTGCGCATCTCGTGGATGCAGTCGTCCGGCCCGTTGAGGGCGGCGGTCGCGGCGACCTGGATCGGCGTGAAGGCGCCGTAATCGAGGTAGGACTTCACCCGGGTGAGCGCCGCGAGCAGGCGCTCGTTGCCCACCGCGAAGCCCATGCGCCAGCCGGCCATCGAGTAGGTCTTCGACAGCGAGGTGAACTCCACCGTGCAGTCGATGGCGCCGGGCACCTGCAGGACCGAGGGCGGCGGGTTGTCGTCGAAATAGACCTCCGCGTAGGCGAGGTCCGACAGCAGGATCAGCTCGTGCTGCTTCGCGAAGGCCACGAGATCCCGGTAGAAGTCGAGGCTCGCCACGTAGGCGGTCGGGTTCGACGGGTAGCAGACGACCAGGGCGACCGGCTTCGGGATCGAGTGGCGCATGGCCCGCTCGAGGGCCGGGAACATCGCCGGGGTCGGCTCGGCCGGCACGGAGCGGATGACGCCGCCGGCCATCAGGAAGCCGAAGGCGTGGATCGGGTAGCTCGGGTTCGGCACCAGCACGACGTCGCCCGGGGCGGTAATCGCCTGAGCCATGTTGGCGAAGCCCTCCTTGGAGCCCAGCGTCGCCACCACCTGCGTGTCGGGGTTGAGGGTCACGCCAAACCGGCGCTGGTAGTAACCGGCCTGGGCCTTGCGCAGGCCCGCGATGCCCTTCGAGGCCGAGTAGCGGTCGGTGCGGGGCCGCCCGGCCGTCTCGCACAGCTTGGCGATCACGTGCTTGGGGGCGTCGAGGTCGGGATTGCCCATCCCGAGATCGATGATGTCGGCGCCCTGCGCGCGGGCGGCGGCCTTGATCCGGTTGACCTGCTCGAAGACGTAGGGCGGCAGTCGCTTGATGCGGTGGAAGTCGGTCATGGGCGTGTCCATCGGCGCGTCCCGAATCTGGCGTCTTTCGTCTGGGCCGGTCGCGCGAACCCCATGCTCTAGCAGAGTTGCGGGCCGCCGCCGACCCACAAATCGGTGCTCAAATCGGTGCTATTGCGGCGGCGCCGGGGCCGGCTTGATGGTGGCCGCGGCGCCCTGCCCGGCGCTCGCCGCCGCCCGGCCGCGGACCTCGTTGCGGCCGCGGGCGCTCTCCAGCTCCGCCTCCAGGGCCTTCTGGCCGGTGACCGACTTGGCCCGGACCGGGCGCTTCGGGGCGTCGACGCCCACCGGCATGAAGTCGGGCTGCGCCTTGCTGCGGGATTCCGCGACGAAATCCGGCGCGGCGACGGTCCGCGGCCCATAGCCTGCATCGGAGGCCAGCGAGCGGACGACGTCGCCCGAGCAGGCCCCGAGCAGGCTGACCAGCAGCCCGAGGCCGGCCGTGCGGATCAGCGGCACGCTGCGGGACATGCGGGCGACAGGGTTCAAAATGGCACGATCCATCGTCACATGGGTTTGAAAAGAACGGCCGGATGTTTCGGCGACGTCCGCAACCGGGGTGGCGAAAGCTCTGGCTCGCTCCTTATTTTGTCGGAAACGAGGCCCGCGCGATCGGGTCGACAGACGAAACACAGGGAGGCACGTTTGACGAGTCCGCAGGCGCCGGATCGGACCGCCCCTCCGAAGTCGGTCTCGAACGGCGCGATGCCGGACGGCATGGCTGCTCCGATGCCGGATTTCGAGGCGCTGTCCCGCAATGCCGGACAGTTCGTCGAGGCGATGGGGCGCAATATCGCCCGCGCCCTCGGGCCCGAGGGACAGGGAGGCGCCCCCGGAAGCGAGATGAACGAGGCCGCCAAGGTCCTCGGGCAGGTGGCCGAGACCTGGCTCGCCGACCCGAAGCGGAGCGCCGAGGCCCAGGCCCGCCTGTCGCAGGCCTTCCTGTCGCTCTGGGGCTCGACCTACATGCGCCTGCAGGGCCAGCCCGCCGACCCGGTGGTTCTTCCGGAGCCCCGGGACGCGCGCTTCGCCCATGCCGAGTGGTCGACCAACCCGTATTTCGACTTCATCAAGCAGGCCTACCTGCTCGCCGCCCGCTGGGCCGAAAGCCTCGTGGACGAGGCCGAGGGGCTCGATGCGCACACGCGCCATAAGGCGCAATTCTACCTGCGCCAGCTCACCAGCATGCTCTCGCCGTCGAACTTCCTGCCGACCAACCCGGAGCTGATCCGCCATACCCTCCAGGAGAACGGCGCCAACCTCGTCCGTGGCCTGAAGATGTACGAGGAGGATCTACAGGCGGGCGGCGGACATCTGCGCGTGCGCCAGACCGACCCGAGCGGGTTCGAGGTCGGGCGCAACATGGCGGTCACCCCCGGCGAGGTGGTGTTCCGCAACGATCTGATCGAGCTGATCCAGTACGCGCCCGCCACCGAGACCGTGCTGCGGCGCCCGTTCCTGATGGTTCCGCCCTGGATCAACAAGTTCTACATCCTCGACCTCAATCCCCAGAAGAGCTTCCTGAAGTGGATGGTCGACCAGGGCCTGACGGTCTTCTGCATCTCGTGGGTGAATCCGGATTCCCGGCATGCCGACAAGGACTTCGAGTCCTACATGCGCGAGGGGATCGAGGCGGCCATCGACGCGATCGGGGTCGCCACCGGGGAGACCGAGGTCACGGCGGCCGGCTACTGCGTCGGCGGGACGCTGCTCGCCGTGACGCTGGCCATGCAGGCCGCCACCGGAAACCGGCGGATCAAGAGCGCGACGCTGCTCACCACGCAGGTCGACTTCACCCATGCCGGCGACCTGAAGGTCTTCGCCGACGAGGAGCAGATCCGGCAGGTCGAGGCCCGGATGGCCGAGCAGGGCTACCTGGAGGGCGCCCGGATGGCGAACGCCTTCAACATGCTCCGGCCGAACGACCTGATCTGGCCCTACATCGTCAACAACTACATCAAGGGCAAATCGCCCTCGGCTTTCGACCTGCTGTACTGGAATTCCGACGCCACGCGGATGCCAGCGGCCAATCATTCCTTCTATCTGCGCAACTGCTACCTCGACAACACGCTGGCGCAGGGACGGATGGTGCTCGGCAACGTCCGCCTCGACCTCAAGAAGGTGCAGGTCCCGATCTTCAACCTCGCAACCCGGGAGGATCACATCGCGCCGGCCCTCTCGGTCTTCGAGGGCTCGAAGGTGTTCGGCGGCAAGGTCGATTTCGTGCTGGCGGGATCGGGCCATATCGCCGGCGTGATCAACCCCCCGTCCAAGCCGAAATACGGCTACTGGACCGGCGGCCCGGTCAAGGGGACGCTGGAGGACTGGATCAGCGCCGCGGTCGAGACCAAGGGTTCGTGGTGGCCGTATTGGTTTCAGTGGATCGAGGCGCAGGCGCCGGAGCGGGTGCCGGCCCGGAAACCCGGCGGGGATGCGCTCCAATCCCTCGGCCCGGCGCCGGGGACCTACGTGCGCATGCGGGCCTGAGGCGCGCCATCCGCGGCGAACCGGAGCGGGGCACCGCCCGTCGCGGATCGCCCGGGGGAGCCGGGCGCCCCGCGCAGGCGCATCACCATTTCCGCACGAGGGGCGCGGGGGCGGGGGCCGGCGGCGCGCCGAACACGTAGCGGAAGCCCACCGAGACGATGTCGGCGCTGGAATCCACCACCCCCGCGAAGGCGATGTTGCCGACGTTGTAGTCGCGGCCGAGGCCCGCCAGGATCCGCGACCGGTCCAGGAAGAAGTGCGAATAGGCGAGGTTCAGCGTCAGCTGCCGGCTCCAGCGGTAGCTGGCGCCCACCGAGGCGATGTAGCGGTCCCCGTCCGGCAGCCGCACCGAACGGTTGCGGAAGTCGATCGGCGATGTCTCGTAGGCGAAGCCCGTGCGCAGCGTCAGGTTCGGCGAGGCGTCGTACTCGGCGCCGATCGCGTAGGTGAACCCGTCCTTGTAGTTGAGCGGCAGGGTGTTCACCGGCAGGCCGAGGGTCTTCGACACGATCCCGATGGTCCCGAGCCTCGACCAGTTGTCCCACTCGAAGCCGAGGTTCACCCGCGCCACCGGCGAGACCGCCTGGGTCAGGCCGACGCTCAGCTTGTCGGGGGTGTTCAGCCTCGCCCGGACCTGGCCGGCGAGCGGGGCCAGGGCGAGCAGCGGCACGCCGATCGAGCCGTCGATGTCGTGGTGCACCGAGGAGCGGTAGCCGATGCCCAGCACGGTCCCGTCGCGGGGCGTCAGCGTGGCGCCCGCGGTGAAGCCCACCCCCCAGGATTCCCCCTTGAGGAAGGAGCTCGGATAGGCGGTCGGCAGGAGGCCCGGGACCGGCAGCGCCTGCCGCAGGGTCAGGCGGAAATACTCGATGTTCGGCCCGGCCGCGATCGACAGCCATTCGTTGACCTTGAAGCCGATCACCGGGTTGATCGCCAGGGAGAAGATCCGCGACGAGCGTCCGTAGACCTCCCCGGCCCAGACCTGGTTGGGCTTGGTCACGAGCCCGAAGGGCGCGCCGGTCGAGAGGCCGAGCCACAGGCGGTCGTTCAGCTGGTACGAGGTCGCGCCCGCCGGCACGAGGGCGCCCTGACCGATCTCGCCCGAGCCGCCCAGCCGCGCGAAGCCCGGATTGGTGCCCGGCGCCGGGCGGATCTCCGAAGACAGGCCGATATAGGTGAAGTTCTGCTCCGCGACGAAGCCCGGGTTCATCGTGATGGTCGCGGGGTTCCAGAACATCGACGACACGCCGCCCGATCCCGAGGCCGCGCCCGCAAACGCCAGCCCCTGCGCCTGCGTGCTCTGCTCCCGCAGACCGAACGCCCCAGCCTGAACCTGCCCGGCACCGAGGAACATTGCCGTCGCCGCCAGCATTGCAGCGCGCACCGTCCTGCCCATTTCGTCCCCCAAGCGTTGTCGTTCTGGCGGGCGCCGAGGATTGTTAGAGCTTCATCAGGTGGCACCCTTTCGGGCATGGTGCCGGTTGCGGGGGCTGAACCGCAATGACCAGGACGGCCTCCGGAGGCGAAAAGAAGATCCGTAGAGACATTGGGATGCATTGTCTCATTGGGGCCGACGTCTGGCGAAGACCTGTTTTCGATAATTACGCACCCAACTTTTCCTCTTGCGCTGCGCCCTGAACAATAGATCCATTATCATCAGACCATGAACTTTTTTGCAGGCCTGTTGCTTGGCTGCGACACCCGGCGGGGCGCTGCGTGCGGACCACCGGCCTTGCACCCGGGTCGAGGCCCGGCCATGGTCCCGGCGTCCGGCGCAGACCGGCACAGGGAAGGATGAGGAGTGCGGCCATGAAGCTCTTCCGGCACGGCCCGAGCGGCGACGAGAAGCCCGGCCTCGTGGATGCGAAAGGCGGCCTGCGCGACCTCTCGGGCATCGTGCGGGACATCGCCGGGCCGGCGCTGTCGCCCGATTCGCTGGCGCGCCTGCGCGCCCTCGATCCCGAGACCCTGCCGAAGCTGCCGCCGGACGTGCGCCTCGGCCCCTGCGTCGGCGGCACCCGCAACGTCGTGGCCATCGGCCTGAACTTCGCCGACCATGCCGCCGAGACCGGCTCGCCGATCCCGGCCGAGCCGATCATCTTCAACAAGGCGCCGTCCAGCCTGTGCGGGCCGAACGACACGGTGATCATCCCCAAGGGGTCGCACAGCACCGACTGGGAGGTCGAACTCGCCGTGGTGATCGGGCGGCGCGCCAGCTACGTCCACGCCAACGAGGCGCTGAGCTACGTGGCGGGGGCCTGCATCTGCAACGACGTCTCCGAGCGCGAATGGCAGATGAACCGCGGTCCGACCTGGACCAAGGGCAAGAGCGCACCGACCTTCGGGCCGCTGGGCCCCTGGCTGGTGACGCTGGACGAGATTCCCGACCTGAAGAACCTCGCCATGAGCCTCGACGTGAACGGCGAGCGCCGTCAGACCGGCTCTACCGCCACGATGATCTTCGACGTTCCCCAGCTCGTCGCCTACACGTCGCACTTCATGCTGCTGGAGCCGGGCGACGTGATCACCACCGGCACCCCGCCGGGCGTCGGGCTCGGCATGAAGCCGCCGCGCTACCTCAAGGCCGGCGACGAGATGGTCCTTCGGATCGACCGGCTCGGCGAGCAGCGTCAGCAGGTCATCGCCTTCGACGACTGGACCGCCAAGGTCTCCGCCGGCGAGCCGACGGACTGACTGGCCGCGCCGCCGCCCGCATCCGGGCGGCGGTGCCGGTTCCAGGAACAGACACCGGTATCGGTGATCGTCCCGCGCTTCGGCCGGACAAGACTGCGACATCGGATTGTCCGCAGGCCCGCGCACAGGGTCGGAGCCCGAGCCGCCGACGCGCAAGGCGATCGAGATCCGGGCCGAGACCGTCAAGCAGGCGGTGCGGGACGAGCCCGACCGGATCCGGCGGATCGCGGCGCAGCCCAATCGCCTCGCGCGCCTGGTCGGGGCCGGCGGCCGGATCCTTGGGGCCTCCGATCAGACTGGATCCCTGATTGGGCGGGCGTCCTGCCAGCCGGACGGTCTCACGAGCGGCGTCGAGCGGGACCGGCACGGGCACGGCCCTCCCCCGGATACCGGGCCGCGCGACGTCGCGCGGCCTCGGTTGGCACGGCCTCGAAGTCCAGACCGATCCGTCCGCGGGGAGTTCGGGCGCCCGGCCCGCTTGATTTCTGTCCGCCGATCCGGCTCAAA
>NZ_BACT01001025.1:0-8320 GCF_000333255.1 Methylobacterium sp. B1
ACCTCGCCGCCATGGTGATGCCGGCCTTCGTGCTCGGCAACGCCATCGCGGCGGTGATGATGCGCCACACCCGCGCGGCGATGCTGGGCGTGCTCGGCTCCGACTACGTCCGCACGGCCCGGGCCAAGGGCGTCTCGCCCCTGCGGGTCACCCTGCGGCACGCGCTGCCGAACGCTGCGATCCCGATCATCACCCTGGGGGCGCTGGAATTCGGCCAGCTCCTGTCGGGGGCGGTGCTCACCGAGCAGGTCTTCTCCGTGCCGGGCTTCGGGAAGCTGATGGTCGATGCCGTGTTCAACCGGGATTTCGCCACCGTGCAGGGCGTCGTGATCTGCACCGCCGCCACCTACATCGCCCTGAACCTCGCCGCCGACCTGCTCTCGGCCGCCGTGAACCCGAAGCTGAGGCGGGCATGAGCGCAAGGATTGCCCGCGCCTCGCTCTCGCAGTCTTCAGAGCTGCGACTTCGGGAGTTACAATTGAGTGCACAGAGTGAAGCGCGGGTCCCCTCTCCCGAGCGGGAGAGGTCTGCTTTCGCAGAAAGCCGGGTGAGGGAGGAGAACTCTCCGGAAAGACCTGATCCCTCACCCCAACCCTCTCCCGCACGGGAGAGGGAGCGCGTCGCATCTCGCACTGGCCGGCCTGAAACCATCATGGGCTGCGCTGAAAAGCAGTGTGCGCGGATCGTACGCATCGCTGCCAACCCCGCGAGCCCCCGATGAGCACCGGCACCCCCATCGCCGAAGCCACCGGCCTCGCGGCCCCCGCGGGCACGCCGGCCCTCATCCAGGAACCCGGCACCCTCGCGGCCTTCTGGCGGCGCCTGCGCGCGCGCAAGAGCGCGGTGGCGGGCCTCATCATCGTAGGCCTGCTGATCCTCATGGCGGTCTTCGCCCCCTGGATCGCCCCCTACGATCCCACCGCCACCGACTGGGGCAACGTCCGCGGCGCGCCGAGCCTCGCGCACCCGTTCGGCGGCGACGAGGTCGGCCGCGACGTCCTCTCGCGGATCATCTTCGGCGCCCGCGCCTCCCTCGGCGCCGGCCTCGTGTCGGTGGCGCTGGCGGTGTCCCTCGGCCTGCCGCTGGGACTGCTCGCCGGCTACGCGGGCGGCTGGATCGACGGGGCGATCTCGCGCCTTACCGACGCGCTCCTGGCAATTCCCTTCCTGATCCTGGCGATCGCGCTCGCGGCCTTCCTGGGCCCCAGCCTCGTCAACGCGATGATCGCCATCGGCCTCTCGGCGACCTCGACCTTCATCCGGCTGACCCGGGCGCAGGTGCGCGCGGTGGCGGCGGAGGAGTTCGTGGAGGCGGCCCGGGCCATGGGCAACCCGCCCTGGCGGATCGCCCGGGTCCACATCCTGCCCAACATCGTGCCGGCGATCCTCGTGCAGGCGACGCTCACCATCGCGGCCGCCATCATCGCGGAGGCGAGCCTGTCGTTCCTGGGCCTCGGCCAGCAGCCGCCGGAACCCTCCTGGGGGGCGATGCTCAACACCGCCAAGAACTTCATGGACGAGGCGCCCTGGATGGCGATCTGGCCCGGCCTTTCGATCTTCCTCGCCGTCCTCGCCTTCAACCTGTTCGGCGACGGCCTGCGGGACGCCCTCGACCCGAGGCAGCGCACATGACAGCGCCCATGACCAAGCCTCTCCTCGACGTCCGCGACCTCGCGGTCGCGTTCGACACCGACGGCGGCGCGGTCCACGCCGTCAACGGCGTCTCCTACACCCTGCACGAGGGTGAGACCCTGGGGATCGTCGGCGAGTCGGGTTCCGGCAAGAGCGTGCACGTGCTCGCCATGCTGGGCCTGATCCCGCGCCCGCCCGGCCGCATCACCGGCGGGCAGGTGCTGTTCGAGGGGCGCGATCTCCTCGCCCTGAAGGAGCGGGACCTCCGAAAGGTTCGGGGCGGCGCGATCGGCTTCGTGTTCCAGGACCCGATGAGTTCGCTCAACCCCGGCATGACCGTAGCGGCGCAGATCATCGAGCCCCTGCGCATCCATCTGGGCCTCGACGCCCGCGCCGCCCGCGTCCGGGCGAAGGAACTGCTCGACCTCGTCCGCATCCCGAACGCGGGAGCGCGCCTCGACCAGTACCCGCACGAGTTCTCCGGCGGCCAGCGCCAGCGGGTGATGATCGCCATCGGCCTGAGCTGTCGCCCGAAGCTGCTGATCGCCGACGAGGCGACCACCGCCCTCGACGTCACCGTCCAGGCCGAGATCGTGGGCCTGGTGCAGGAGCTGAAGCGTGAGCTCGACATGGCGATCATCTGGATCACCCACGACCTCGGCGTGGTGGCCGGCATCAGCGACACCGTGCAGGTGATGTATGCCGGCCGGATCCTGGAGCGCGGCCCGGTGGACGACATCTTTTCGGATCCCCGCAACGCCTACACGCTGGGGCTTCTGCGCTCCCTGCCGGACCTCTCCGGCGGCCGGGCCGGGCGCCGGCGCCTGCACCAGATCGAGGGGGCGCCCCCGGACATGCGCCACCTGCCGCCGGGCGATCCCTTCGCGCCGCGCAACGCCTACGCGACGCCCCGGTGCCGGGCCGAGATGCCGCCCCTGGCGCAGGCGCCCGGCGCCGCCCCCGGCCACCTCGTCGCCGCCTGGTACGACCTGCCGCAGCTTCTGAGCCGGGAGGCCGCGCGATGAGCCCGCAGGACTATCCGGTCGTCTCGGTGCGGGACCTGTCCAAGCACTATCCCCTGCGCTCGTGGTGGGGCGGCAAGGCCTCGGTGTTCCGCGCCGTCGAGGGGGTGAGCTTCGACATCCGTCCCGGCGAGACCCTGGGGCTCGTCGGCGAATCCGGCTCCGGCAAGTCCACGATCGGCCGGGCCGTGACGATGCTCAACCCGCCGACATCCGGCACGATCGCCTTCGAGGGCACCGACCTCGCCAAGCTCTCGGCGGGCGCGATGCGCAGAATGCGCGCCCGGATGCAGACCGTGTTCCAGGACCCCTACGCGGCCCTCAACCCGCGCATGACCGCTGGGGATTATGTCGCCGAAGCGTTCAAGCTGCACCGGCGGGACATGCGGGGCCCGGAGCGGCGTGAGGCCGTCGCGGCGCTGTTCCAGCGGGTCGGGCTCGATCCGCGGTTCATGGGGCGCTACCCGCACCAGTTCTCGGGCGGCCAGCGCCAGCGCATCTGCATCGCCCGGGCGATCGCCCTGAAGCCCAGCTTCATCGTCGCCGACGAGCCGATCGCGGCGCTCGACGTCTCGATCCAGGCGCAGGTGGTGAACCTGCTCCAGGACCTGCAGGACGAGATGGGGCTGTCCTACCTGTTCATCTCCCACGACCTCCGGATGGTCCGCTACCTCTGCCACCGGGTCGCGGTGCTCTGGCGCGGGCGGATCGTCGAGATGGCCGAGGCCGACGCCCTCTACGAGGATCCGCGCCATCCCTACACGCGCCGCCTGCTCGCGGCCGTGCCGGTGCCGCACCCGGCCGAGGAGCGCGCCCGGCTCGCCGCGCGGGACCTCGCCGGCCACGACCAGCCGCCGGACGGGTCGCTCATTGAAGTGGCGCCGGGGCATTGGGTGGCGATGCCCGAGGGTCAGGGCGCGTGACAAGCCCACTTTCTCTTTCCCACCCTCCTCCCTCATCCTGAGGTGCGAGCACAGCGAGCCTCGAAGGAGGGCTCCAGCGAGCCGCACGATCCCTGGAGCCCTCCTTCGAGGCCTCCGCTGCGCTCCGGCACCTCAGGATGAGGCCGATTTTTGGATCAAGCAGCGTCGTCTCGTCGAGACGATCCATACAGCAGGACATCCCGTGAGAGACTTCTCCGCCCCCGGCCGCTCCCCGGTCTATGCCGCCAACGCCGCCGTCGCGACCTCGCACCCGCTCTCGACTCTCGCCGCCATCGAGGTGCTGCGCGCGGGCGGCAACGCCGTGGATGCCGGCATCGCGGCGGTCGCCGTGCAATGCGTGGTCGACCCGCTGATGACCGGCATCGGCGGCGACTGCTTCGCCCTCTACGCCCCCGCCGGCGCCACCAAGCCCCTCGCCCTGGACGGTTCGGGCCGCGCCCCGGCCGCCGCCACGCCCGACTGGTATGCCGAGCACGGCGTCGCCATCACGCCGACCTCGCCGCACGCCGTCACGGTGCCGGGTGCCGTCGCAGCCTGGGACCTGCTCGTCCGCGAGCACGGCACCCGCTCGCTGGGTGAGCTCCTCCAGCCGGCGATCCGCTACGCGGAGGACGGGTTCGTGATCCAGCAGCGGGTCGGCTGGGACTGGCAGCGGGGCGCGGAGCGCGTCGCCGCCGATCCGCACGCCGCCGAGACCTACCTGCCCGGCGGGCAGGTGCCGGCCATCGGCAGCGTCCTGCGCCTGCCGAAGCTCGCGGCGACGCTCCGGCGCATCGCCCAGGAGGGCGCGCGCGGCTTCTACACGGGGCCGGTGGCTGAAGACATGGTGAGCCGGCTCAACGCGCTCGGCGGCCTGCACACCCTGGACGACTTCGCCGCTGCCCGGCCCGACATGGTGACACCCGTCTCAACCCGCTACCGGGGCTACGACGTCTACGAGTGCCCGCCCGCAGGCCAAGGCCTGGCGGCGCTGATGATGCTCAACGTGCTCACGCATTACGACGTCGGCGCCCTCTCGGACCTCGACCGGCTGCATCTCTTCGCCGAGACCTGCAAGCAGGGCTATCATCACCGCGACGTCCTGTTCGGCGACGCCGCCCTCGCCCAGGTGCCGATCGAGCACCTCCTCTCCGACGCCTGGAAGGCCGCCGCCCACGGGGCGATCGACATGGGCCGGGCCCGCGAGCCGGAGATCTATCCCGAGATCAGGCAGGAAATCGCCGAGGGCCGCGCCCACAAGGACACGGTCTATCTTTGCGTGGTCGATCGGGACGGCAACGCCCTGTCGCTGATCAACTCGATCTTCCAGGGCTTCGGCTCCGGCATCCTGGCACCCGAGAGCGGCGTCCTGCTGCACAATCGCGGCCTGTCGTTCCGCACGGAGGGCGGCCACCCGAACAGCGTCGGGCCCGGCAAGCGGCCGATGCACACGATCATCCCCGGCATGCTGATGAAGGACGGGCAGGCGGTCGCGCCGTTCGGCGTCATGGGCGGCCACTATCAGGCCATGGGCCATGTCGAGCTGCTCTCCGGGCTCATCGACCGCGGCCTCGACGTGCAGGAGGCGCTCGATGCCCCGCGCAGCTTCGCCTATGGCGGCAGCCTGGAGGTCGAGGGCGGGATCTCCGACGCGGTGATGGCGGGGCTGATCGAGCGCGGCCACCCGGCGATCCGCGCGCCGCTGCCGCTCGGCGGCGGCCAGATCATCTGGATCGACCGCAAGGCCGGCACGCTGGCGGCCGGCTCGGACCCGCGCAAGGACGGGGCGGCGCTGGGGTATTGAGGGGCTTGGCCGGTGGGATGCTCAAGGCCTTCCCACCCACCGCCCTCATCCTGAGGTGCCCGCGTCAGCGGGCCTCGAAGGAGAGCTCCCGCAATCGCAACGGTATCCGGAGACCTCCTTCGAGGCCTCCGCTACGCTCCGGCACCTCAGGATGAGGTGATCGGATTGGACGCCCCGGGGACCGGAACGACAATCGTTCGGATCCCCGGAGGTTCGGATCAGTCGATATCCTCGACCGCCTCACCACCGCCGTAGACCCGCTGGGCGAGCGAGGCCTCCATGAACGGATCGAGATCGCCGTCGAGCACCTCGTCCGGATCGGTGGACTGGGTGCCGGTGCGCAGGTCCTTCACCAGCTGGTACGGCTGCAGCACGTAGGACCGGATCTGGTGACCCCAGCCGATATCGGTCTTGGACGCGGCCTCGGCGTTGGCCTTCTCTTCGCGCTTCTTCAGCTCCGCCTCGTAGAGGCGGGCGCGCAGCATGTTCCAGGCGGTCGCCCGGTTCTTGTGCTGCGAGCGCTCCTGCTGGCACGCCACCACGATCCCGGTGGGGTTGTGGGTGATGCGCACCGCCGAGTCGGTGGTGTTCACGTGCTGGCCACCGGCGCCCGACGACCGATAGGTGTCGATCCGGCAGTCGGATTCCTTGATCTCGATCTCGATCCGGTCGTCGATCACCGGATAGACCCAGACGCTGGCGAAGCTGGTGTGCCGCCGGGCGCTGGAATCGTAGGGCGAGATCCGCACCAGACGGTGCACGCCGGACTCGGTCTTGAGCCAGCCATAGGCGTTGTGGCCCTTGATCAGGAGCGTGGCGCCCTTGATCCCGGCCTCTTCGCCGTCGGTCATCTCGACGACCTCGACCTTGTACTTCCGACGCTCGGCCCAGCGGGCATACATGCGCTGAAGCATGTTGGCCCAGTCCTGGCTCTCAGTGCCGCCGGCCCCGGCATGGACCTCGAGATAGGTGTCGAATCCGTCGGCCTCGCCGGACAGCAGGGTCTCGACCTGCCGGCTCGCGGCCTCCTTCTCGACGGCCAGGATCGCCGCCTCGCCCTCGCGGATCGAGGATTCGTCACCCTCCATCTCGCCGAGCTCGATCAGCGTGGCGCCGTCCTCGAGGTCGCGCTCCAGCTTCTTGATCGCCGTGACGGCCTCGTCGAGCTGCTGGCGCTCGCGCATGACCTTCTGGGCGGCCTCGGCATCGTTCCAGAGGTCGGGGTTCTCGGAAGCCGCGTTCAGCTCCGCGAGGCGTTTATCGACTGTATCCCAGTCAAAGATGCCTCCTCAGCAGCCCTATAGACTGCTTGGCGGCATCCGAGGCTTGCTCGATCTCGGCGCGCATCTGGTTTTTCGGGAATGGGGTTTGGGGAAAGAATGGAGGCTCGTCGGGTCGGGGTGATAGCCCCCGGGACCCGGCCTGTAAACGCTCCCGCGTCGCGTCGCATGCCGCCCGTGCGGCGCCCGACCGCAGGGAAGGAGGCGAGCCGGCAAGCCTCGGGCGCGTTGTCGGGCACGAACGACAGGGCCCAGGAGGCAAGCGGATGGCGGACGACGATCACGCGGCGACGTGGACGGACTTCAACGAGGCCGTCAATATGACGCCCGCGGCGCTGAAGAAGCACCTCGACAGCGAGGCCAGCAAGGAGGTCGGCCAGAAGAAGGGCGGCGGCGAGTCCACCGGCCACGCGATGGGCCGGCGCATCCTGGCGATCAAGGATACGAAGAAGGCCGACCTGACGGACGACGATTACGCCGCTATGCGCAAGGTGGTGGGCTACGTCCACCGCCATCTCAAGCAGGGCGGAGAGGCCCGGAAGGACCCCGACTCACCGTGGCGGTTGTCGCTGATGAATTGGGGCCACGATCCGCACAAGGATTGAGGCTCCGGAACGCCCGGCGGCTCAGTAGCGCGGCGGCACGATGTAGGACGGAGCGATCACGTACTCCTTCGGCCGCTTGCGCGCGCCGAACCGGCCCTCGGTGATCTGGTCGTTGTAATAGTCGAAGCCCGTATAGCCGAAACCGCCGCCGTTCATCACCTCGGCGACCGGGACCGCGGGCTGCGCGAGATCGGGACGGCCCGGCGGCACCACCACCTGGCAGCACCCCTCGGTCTCGAGAACGGTGGGCCCGTTCGGCGCGGTGAACACGAAGGCGCGGGGCTGGTACGGCGCGGGCGGGTAGGCGGCGTCGGAGGCCGAGGCGCCCTGCCCCGCCAGGAGGGCGAGCAGTCCGGCGGCGATCAGGGTCTTGGTGCTCACGCGATGCTCCGTCAGGGGGCCGGCCGGTCCGGCATCTGGCCTACAGTCTAGCTGATCGCGGGCGGCTTGTCCGGCCCATCCGAATCGACCGGTTACCGAAATGCCGGCGCGGATCAGCCGCGGGCGCGCAGGACAACCTGCGGGCTCGCCGGCACGGGGCGGCAATCCGTCGTGAAGGCGTTGACCGGCAACGGCTTCGAGTCGCACGCATACACGTCCGCCGGGCCGGGCGCGGGGATCGGATCCCGGGCGATGATCGGGTTCGGCGCACAGGCCGAGGCCGCGGCGGCGAGCAGCAGGGCGGCGATCAGGTTCAGGCGGCGCATGCGACACTCGGGACGCGGGAGGACCCCCGCACCTGACCCTGGCCATCGCGATCCGTCCTGACAAGCGCCGGCGCGGGGCGTCGGCGCCTTTGGCGGAGCCTGTCGCCCCGCGGCAACAATCCGCGCGGGGTCGGCTAGCCGGCCCGGACCATCGGCACGACGTTGTGCAGGGTCTTGTCGGTGCCGTCGAAGAACCGGCGGATGTTGCGCGCGGCCTGCCGGATGCGCTGCTCGTTCTCGACCAGCGCGATGCGGACATACTCGTCGCCGAATTCGCCGAATCCCGATGCGGGCGCCACCGCGACATCCGACTTCTCCAGCAGCAGCTTGGAGAATTCGAGGCTGCC
>NZ_BACT01001024.1:0-10135 GCF_000333255.1 Methylobacterium sp. B1
GATCGCCGTCAGCCCGGCCGCGCCGATCGTGGCGGGGTCGATCTGACCGCGTGCGGCCTCGGACTTGGCCTGCGCATCGCTGGATTTCATCTCGTCCGAATCGGGCTGGAGCCGCCCCTCGCCGGTGAGGTGCGGGTAGCGCTTGCCGACGGAATTGAGCGTGCCGGACAGGATGATCGCCGTGAGCGAGCCCAGCATCACCGGCGGCAGAACCTGGGCGAAGACGACGCCCTGCTGCACGCCCAGGATCGCCGCGTAGCCGATGGAGAGCGGGATCGCCCCCTCGCCGACACCGCCGGCCATGATCGGCACGACGATGAAGAAGAACGTCTTGTAGGGGCCGAGGCCGAGGAGCGTGCCGACCAGCGTGCCGACCAGGGCCGCCGCCACCGAGCCGAGGGCGAGCGGCGCGAAGATCTTGAGGAAGCCCTTGATCAGGACCTCGCGGTCCATCCCGAGGATGGAGCCGACGATGATCGTGGCGATGTAGATGTAGAGGAAGTTGGTGAACTTGGTGAAATCGGTGATCGCTTTCACCATCTGCGGCGGCACCAGGGCGTAGTAGACCAGCGCCGAGGGGATGAAGGTCGCGAAGATCGCGCCGGCCCCGATGTTCTTCAGGATCGGGATCCGCTTGCCGATCTCCGCGCAGGTGAAGCCGCCCATCACCAGGACGGCGATCATGGTCGGCCCGTCAGGCTTGATCTCGCCCTCCTGGACCAGAACGGTGAGGAGGATCGCCAGCACGACGAAGATCGGCAGCGGTATGATGCCGATCTTGAGGTCGATGAGGCGCCACCACACGTCCGGCCAGAACCGGGTCGCGCGCCCGTCTCGGGTACGGCCTTTCGACGGTGATGGGATCGGGCTCGTCGAAGCGGTGCTGGTCATGGCGTCCCCCCCGGATATCTCGCCGCCTGCGGGCCGTTTCGCCTTTCGCCGCGCCGTCGCGGCCGCGTGATGGGACGCGGTCCGTCGAGTCCCGCACGGTCGGCGGAGATAAAGTGACATTCGGCGTATCAGCGTCGAGAATGGGCGGCAACGCGACCCGCGGAACAAAGGGCGCCACCTGTCCCGTAAGCCGGGATTAAAGACCACTCTCCATCGTTGTGCGCATGACAATGGCCCGGCTGGGTGCCGGGCCTCGAAGTCGGCGGGCACGGCGGCAGGCGACGGGACCACGCGCCGCCACCGGCTTTGCCGATCAGAAGTCGCGCTGGACGCGGAAGCGGACCTGCGAGACCGAATCCTGCGTCACGGTGCGCGGGACGAACGTGCCGGCGTTGATGCCGGCGACGTTGGCGTAGGCGGTGGGGCTCTTGTCCAAGTCGATCACGCGGCCGCTTTTCACGCCGACCTGGGTGTAGAAACCCTCGACGCCGATATCGAGATCGCGCACCGGTGACCAGATGAGGCTGGCGCCCGCCACGACCTGGTAGGTGTCGCGCAGGGCCTCGCTGAGCGCGTAGAACCGTGTCCCCGGCAACCCGACGGCGCTGGCGCCGAACCTGTTGGCGCCTCTCGGATTCGCCAGTCCGAAGATCGCGCCCTGCCCCAGCCGGGCGCTCCGATCGAAATCCTGCTCGCCGTACGATCCGAAAAAGGCCGAGCGCCATTCCGGCGTCCAGTAATGCAGAAACGACGCGACCGCCGAGAAGGCCCGCGACTCCCGCAGCTGGCCGGTGAACGGGTCGATCGTCGCATCCGAGAAATACTGATTAAATTTCTGTCCATGATATCCGGCGCTGGCTTGCGTATAGCTCCCGGCGAAGGCCGAATATCCGGCATAGATCTGCGCGCCATTGCTGTAGGCACTTTGCAGGTAGAGGGCGTCACCCAGCGCGATGAACGGGGTGTTGATCTTCAGGCCCCCCTGGACCGCCCAGCCATACGCGGTGCTGGTGTGCGGGATGCTGAGGTTGGAGCCGGTGCCGATACCCGCGCCGTTCTGCACGTTGCCGACGTTCAGCTCGTGGACGGCGGCCGAGACCTGAGCCGAGCCCCAGGCCTGGTCGAGGCGCAGGGCGCCGACGATGTCGGGCACGCGCGAGCGCTCAATCGCGTCGACGAAGCTGTACCGCGAGGGTAGACCGTCGGTGTAGCCGATGAACACCGGCGCGGGTGCGCTGGTTTGCGCGAAGTTCGCGAGCGTCGCATTGTGCTGGAGACCCGCCGGATTGTTGGTCGGCGAGAAGATCGGGCTGCGACGGTAGACCGGATCTTCCGCCGAGACCGTGGCGGACACGCCGTTGCCGAACGTCGCCGTGTAGGCGAGCAGGTTCGTCGAGGCGACGTCGGAGCCAGCGGTGGCACCGTAGATCTCGAAATCGTGGGCATAGAAGTCGAAGAACGAGGATGCACGCCCGGCGGTCAGCCCTGCGAACTGGATGAACGCCTTGTCGGCATTCACGTGCTGCTGGTCGCGGCCGAACTGGTCGATGCCCAAGCCCGGAAAAGCGTTGCCGATGCGCTGCTGGGTCCCGGACGTGATGTAGCCCGTCCGCGCGATGGCATCGAGGCGCGCGAAGGCGCGGAGCGTGCCGTAGGCGGTCTGGGTGCGGGCATCGAGGTTGATGCGCATCTGGCCCTGAAATCCGGCCGTGTCGCCGAGGTTCGTGCCGAACTGCCGCCCGTAGCTGGTTCTGTAGCCGCCCTCGAAACGGGCGCGCCCCGAGAGCCGCAGGCAGGTGTCGGTGCCGGGGATGAAGAAGAAGCCGGGGCCGTATGCGCCGCAGACGCGGACATACGCGACGGGCACCGCCGTCCTGGCCGGCAGGTCGGCGGCCTCTGCGACACCCACCGTCGTGATCGCCGCCACGGCCCCGAGCAATACCGATTCCAAATAGTTCATTGAGACCCCCCGATCCCTCAATATTTACGACACAACGAAAGAGTAATTATCTCCCCCTTGGGAAACACGGAGTCCAATCCGGGTCTCCGTTCACTTATTTCGTCCCAAGCCGAGCAGATACGTCGACAACACTGTGCGCGTGATCATATCTGGGCAACAAGAAATCTCTCATTGGAGCAACAGTTTCGTTTTTGTTGTAGATCAGCAACATTTTATATTTTAATACTGAAGTCGTATTGGATTTTTACTTTGTTCATTCCGCAAAATAATCGAGTGTCTTCTTCCCGATGGAGGCCATCTCATCGATCAAAGACACCGCAGAGGCGCGCGAAATCCCTCCGTCCGAGGCGGCTGCAAACGCCAGTTCCGGACACTCCGCGTCGCCGGAGCAGCCGCGATGGACCGGGCCGAAGGCCGCTACGGACCCGCAGCGCGGCGTGATTCCGGGGCGCCGATTCGGCGTGCGAGCGGCCCTCGTCCGGGCCATCGATCAGGATTGAGAAGGGATCGCGGGCCCTGACCCGGCCCAGGGCACGGCCGGTTCATCCCGACACAGGGTCCCGGCTTCGCTCGCGGACGGGGCGGCGAGAGAGGGGATCGTGCGCCGATGGCGCGGCTCTCTCGACCCGGAATCCGCACTATCGCGAATTGCCGAAGCAGGCGGACCCGCGCTCCGCGTCGGCGTGGAGAGGCGTGCGGCCCGGACCCGAACAGGCGGCGGGACGGCCCGACGCCTCGGTTCGACGCATAGGGGAAGTTGCAAGCGAGATGGTGCCTGCGTGCGCCGGGACGGGCGCCGGAGGGCGGCCGAATTGCTTCGGCGCCGTTCTCGACAGGCGCGATTGTGGAGCTCGATCAGGCCGCGTGACGACGCGCCGCTTCGCGCGTCCAGAAGGGCGACCACAACGAAAAAGGCCCGGCCGAAGCCGAGCCTTGAGGTTCCTGAAGCACGGGGACCGTTGCCGAGACCGAAGCCCCGGCGCCGGTAAAGCGGCTTAGAAGTCGCGCTGGACGCGGAAGCGGAAGGTGGAGACGCTGTCCGACGTCGTGGTCCGCGGCACGAAGGTGCCGTTGTTGATGCCGGCGACGTTGGCGTAAGCGGTCGGGCTCTTGTCCTTGTCGATCACGCGGCCGTTCTTGACGCCGATCTGGGTGTAGAAGCCCTCGACACCGATATCGAGATCCTTCACCGGCGACCAGATGATGCTGCCGCCCGCCACGAACTGGTAGGTGTCGCGCAGCGCCTCGCTCAGGTTGTAGAAGCGCGTGCCCGGCGTTCCGACTGCGTTGGCGCCGAAGTTGATCAGGCCGAACGGGTTGGCGACCGCGTAGGCGATACCCTGAGCGGCGCGGGCCGCCCCCGAGAAGTTCATCTCACCGTACGACCCGAAGAAGGCCGAGCGCCACTCCGGCGACCAGTAGTGGAGGTACGCAGCCGTCGCGGAGAAGCTCGTCGACTGCTGCATCTGGCCCGTGAACGGGTTAAGCGTCGCGTCGTTGAAGAACTGATTGAACTTCTGGCCCTGGATCGTCGCCGCGTTCTGCGAGTACGAGCCGCTGAACGAGGAGTAACCGGTGTAGAGCTGAGCGCCGGAGCCGTAGGCACCTTGCAGGTAGAGGGCGTCGCCCGGCGCGATGAACGGCGTGTTGATCTTCAGGCCGCCCTGTACCGCCCAGCCGTACGAGTTGCTGGTGTGCGGGATGCTGATGTTCGAGCCGGTGCCGGTACCGGCGCCGTTGGCGACGTTGCCGACGTTCAGCTCGTGCACGGCGGCCGACAGCTGAGCCGAACCCCAGGCCTGGTCGAGACGCAGGGCGCCGACGACGTCGGGCATGCGCGAGCGCTGGATCACGTCGACGAAGCTGTAGCGGGTCGGCTGGCCGTTGGTGTAGCCGATAAACACTTCAGCCGGCGAGTTGGACTGAGCGAAGTTGGCGAGGTTGGCGTTGACCGTGGCGCCGGCCGGGTTGTTCGAGGCCGAGAAGATCGGGCTGCGGCGGAAGACCGGATCTTCGGCCGAGATCGTGGCGGACAGGCCGTTGCCGAGCGTCGCCGTGTAGGCGAGCAGGTTGGTCGAGGCGATGTCCGAACCCGCGGTGGCGCCGGCGAACTCGAAGTCGTGGGCGTAGAAGTCGAAGAACGACGAGGCGCGACCGGCCGTCATGCCGGCGAACTGGATGAACGCCTTGTCGACGTTCACGAACTGCTGGTCGCGGCCGAAGCTGTCGATGCCGAGGCCCGGGTAGGCCTGACCGATACGCTGCTGGGTGCCGGACGTACCGACGCCGGAATAGCCCGTGCGGGCGCCGGCATCGAGGCGGACGAAGGCGCGCAGCGTGCCGTAGGCGGTCTGGGTGCGGGCATCGAGGTTGATGCGCATCCGGCCCTGGTAGCCCGACGTATCGCCGCCGTTGGCATTCTGCCGTGAGTAGCTGGTCATGTAGCCGCCCTCGAACCGGGCGCGGCCCGAGATACGCAGGCAGGTGTCGGTGCCGGGAATGTAGAAGAAGCCGGCGCCGTACGCGCCGCAGACGCGGACGTACTCGATCGGAACCGCCTTCTTGACCGGGAGGTCGGCGGCATGAGCTGCGCCTACCGCCGCGAACGCAGCAGCAGACCCGAGCAATGAGCTCTTCAAGAGCTTCATAGACATCTCCAAAGCTTCGAGACCCAATGATGCGGACGTGCCCGGTTGTCCGGGTCTAGCCGCACGTTCTGTAGGTTTGGCCCGCGTCTTAGGTGGCAGGCTCCTGCGGGCTCTCGCTTGGCGATGCCCCCGTGCACGATCACCATGTGCGAACGGGTTTCGGCGAGCAACGAGGATTCGTGAGCGCCTTGGCAGTTCCAGAGTGATGTTGCGGTCCCGCAACATTCCCCGGGTGATTTAGTCGGCAACGGGTCGCGCAATGTGCACGAATGCTGTCCTGACAGGCCGATGTGCCGCGTCGACAGGCAGGACGCCGCCCGGCTCGGATCCCGGGCCGGGCGGCGCGTCAGCGTCTCGCGATTCGCCGGCGACGGGGCGCCGGCAGATTTTTCTCACATGGGCGGCGTCAGGCCGTCCTTGCCGACGGCGACCCGCCGGGCGGTGACGCGGCCGTCATCCCCGCGCGCAACGATCACGAAGACCTTGGCGCCGGGTGCGACGGCCGACGCGGTGGCAGGCTCGAAGCTGACGACCGGCGCCTGCGGCGGCACGAGGATCTGCAAGGACTGGCCCTGGCCGTAATCGACCGTGAGGGTCCGCTCCGCGCTGCCGCTGCTCGCCTTGACCGTCCCGTTGGTCATCGCGCTCTTCACGCGGGGCGCGTCCGGCGCAGTCGCATGCACGTCCGCCTTCACGGTGCCGTTCGTCATGGCGCTCTTCACCGGCGCCCCGGCCGCCGTGCGGTCGGGAATCATGTCCCAGTCGTAATGCCCCTCGCCGGTGCCGCGCATCGCCTCGGGGAACAGGACGACCTCGAGGGCCACCGGGGGCTCGCCCTTGGTGGCCGTGCCGATGAAGACGCCGTCCTTGATCGCGTCCAGGCTGGACGGGACGACCCAGGAAACCTTCGCGTCGGGGGCGAGCGCCACGGATTCCGACGCGCCGTCCAGGGTCTTCACGGTGAAGCCATCGCCGGAGACCGCTTCGACGGTGCCGCGCAGGCGCTCGATCTTCGGGGCCGCCTGCGCGCCGGTGACGACGGCCCACAGGCTCGCCAGGACGAGCGTCGGTAACTTTGTCATGTCGGGGCTTTTTCCTGCCGCCGGGATCGATGCGACCGGCGGGACGTGGGGCGGCTTGGGGCGAGGTCAGCCCCGGGGGGCCTGTGACATCGCACCCCGGATATCGCGCCCGGGCCCGGGGCGGTTACGTATCCTCGACCTGCCCGAGCCGCCCCAGGAACGGGGCAGCCGCCGCCTCCGCGGCCGCCTCCACGGCCCGGTACCGGCGGACCACATCGGTTCCGAAGTCCGAGAGACGGGCGCCGCCTCCGGCCCGCCCGCCGGTCTGCGCCTCGACCACGGGCCGGCCGAAACCGGTGTTCATCGCCTCCACCAGCATCCACGCCCGCCGGTACGACATCCCGAGCGCGCGGCCGGCCGCCGCGATGGAGCCGTGCTCGGCGATCATCTCCAGAAGCCGCACCTTGCCGGGACCGAGGCGGTGCCCTGGCCCGAGATCGATGCGAATGCTCAGGCGCGGCCCTTCGCCTGCGGCGGAGGCTCGCCCCGGGACCCTATCGGCCGCCGCACTCAGGCGGGCAGCACCAGAAGGGCGAGACCGGCCGCGGCGAGGCCGGCGCCGAGGGTCGGCGCTGCCCGCGTCGCCCCGATCCGGGCCGCCGCGACGCCGAGGCCGATCCCGGCCGCGTGCAGGAGCGCGGTGGCCGCCAGGAAGCCGAGTCCGAAGGTCAGGCCTGTGGCGGTCTCCGGCATCTCGGTCCCGTGGGCGTAGCCGTGGAACACCGCGAAGACGCCGACCAAGCCGGCCAGGAGGGCGACCGGCGCGCGCAGGCCGATGATGGCGGCAAGGCCGAACACGACGATGGAGAGCGCGATCCCGACCTCGACATGGGGCAGCGCGAAACCGACCATGCCCAGGCCGGCCCCCACGCTCATCAGCGCCAGGAAGGACAGGGGCAGCGCCCAGAGTGCGCGTCCGCCGCGCAGGCTGGCGAGGAGTCCGACCGCCACCATCGCGAGCACATGGTCGGCGCCCATCAGCGGGTGGAGGAAGCCTGCCTCCGCGCCCGTCGCGGCTCCGTGGCCCGGATGGGCGAGCGCCGCCTGGGGCAGCAGGATGAGCGCGGCCGGCAGGAGCGCCAGGGACGCGGCGGGTCGGGAGGAGAGCAGACGCTTCATCGGAAATCCTTCGCTGAATCTGCGAAGATGTAGCGCCGTTCCACCGCGGCTGCGAGGGGCCGGCGGCCATCGCCGCGGGGCGCCTCCCCGGATCAGGCCGCCCCGGGTCGGCGCGTCAGAACGACATCGCCTCGTGGACCGCAGCCGGCTCGAACGGCTCCGTGAAGGCGACCCCGACGCCGTGCGCGAAGTGGCGCATCACCGTCGCAGCCTTGTGCCCCACCTGGATGGTCGCGCCGATCTCCAGTTCGTGGTCGACGAGCAGCGCCACCCCGGAGGCTGAAACGTTGAGCACATGCCCCAGGAAGGCCTGGCCGGAGGCCGTCGTGACCTGGACGATCTTCTGCTTCGGCACGATCCGCTTGTGGGCCCGGATCGGCTCCGGCTGCAGGTCCTGGGCGCGCGCCAGCGTCACGAACTGTCGGGCGAGGTCGGCGAGGATCGCGCGGCCACCCCGGACGCAGGCGACGAATTCCTGACCGGCCACTTGGGCGATGCGCGCTTCCAGAGTCCCGACATGGCGGATGCTGCAGGTCAGGTCCTCGCCGATCGCCAACAGCGAGGAGGAGCGGAAGCGGATCCCCTCCGTCGAGACGTCGGCGGTCACGGCGTAGAAGTCGCGACGGCGCTGGTTCCAGCACAACGCAGGCAACATGACGACGTGCCGCCGGACCATCACACCTGCATCATCAATAGGAATACACAGGCTGTCTTTTGCGGCCCAAAATTTTTCCGGGTTGTTCAGGCGATCTATAAAATTGGACTTATCTCAGGCCCTGTACAATCCCTCTCGAGCCGGACCTTCGCATCGCGAACGCGGTCGGCGCCGGGCCTTCGAAGGGCGCCGACCAGATGCGGCGCCAGCCTGAGCCGGGAGACCCGGGCCGGATTGCCGCGGGAAACCGAATACAAGATGCAGATTGGTCGCATGGCATGGATGCTGCCTGGGATTGTGCATGCCAGGAGGCTGCGCGACAGTGTCGCCCGTCTCCCGGATCGGCTGCGGCCGATCCGTGCCGCCCTCTCCGCCTGCATCCGGACTGGTCTCATGTTGCGTCTCGCCGCCTGCCTCCTTGCCGGTTTTACCCTCGCCGGGCCCGCCGCCGCGCAGACCCTGCGCTACGGCATGATGGAGGATCCGGACGCTCTCGACCCGACGCTCGCCCGCACCTTTGCGAGCCGGATGGTCTTCGCCGCCCTGTGTGACAAGCTCGTGGATATCGGCCCGGACCTGAAGCCGGTGCCGCAGCTCGCCACCTCCTGGGAGCTGTCGCCGGACGAGAAGGCGCTGACCCTGCACCTGCGTCCGGGCGTGCTGTTCCACGACGGCGAGAAGCTCGACGCGGCCGCGGCCAAGTACTCCATCGAGCGGCATAGGACGATGCCGGGCTCGCAGCGCCGCTCGGAGATCGCGCCGATCGACTCGGTGGACGTGGTCGACGACCTCACCGTCCGCATCAACCTGAAGCAGCCCTTCGCGCCGCTGCTCGCGCAGTTCACCGACCGGGCCGGCATGATGGTCTCGCCGAAGGCCGCCGAGCGGCTGGGTGACAAGTTCGCCTCCGCGCCGGTTTGCGCCGGGCCGTACAAGTTCGTCGAGCGGGTGCCGCAGGACCGGATCGTGGTCGAACGCTTCCCCGACTACTGGAACAAGGACGCGATCCACATCCAGCGGATCGAGTTCCGGCCGATCCCAGACGCCACGGTCCGGCTCACCAATCTGCGGGCCGGGCAACTCGACCTGCTGGAGCGGCTCGCCCCCACCGACGTTGCGCAGGTGAAGCGCGACGCCAAGCTGAAGCTCGAGTCCACCACCGAACTCGGTTTCCAGGAGATCCTGTTCAATCCCAACAAGGCCGGCTCGCCGGTGGCCGACCCGAAGGTTCGCGCCGCCTTCGAGGCCGCCATCGACCGCAACGCCATCAATCAGGTCGTCTACAACGGCGAGTTCCTGGCCGGGAATCAGTGGGTCAACCCGAAGAACCCGAACTACGTCGCCGAATACCCGATCCCGAAGCGGGACGTGGCCAAGGCCAAGGCCCTGCTCGCCGAGGCCGGCAAGCCGAACCCGCAGATCACGCTCACCGTCTACGCCAACAGCGAGTCGCCGCAGGTCGGTCAGGTGATCCAGGCGATGACCAAGGAGGCCGGGTTCGACGTGAAGATCCAGGCCGTGGACTTCACCACGGCGCTCGATGCCGCCGACAAGGGCAATTACGAGGCGCAGCTCTATTCCTGGAGCGGCCGATCCGACCCGGACGGGAACACCTACAGCTTCCTCGCCTGCAAGGCGGCGCTGAACTATCCCAAATACTGCAGCCCGGAGGCCGACGCGGCCCTTCAGGCCGAACGCGGCACCATCGATCCGGGCCAGCGCAAGGCCGCCTGGAAGGCCCGGCCGATCAGGTGCTGAAGGACGGGCCCGGCATCTAATT
>NZ_BACT01001023.1:0-5253 GCF_000333255.1 Methylobacterium sp. B1
AGCGCGGCCCGCGCAGCCTGGCCGGCGTCGGGCGCGCCGAGGGCGACGATCTCCGCGCGGTCCAGGTTGAGGTTCTCAGGCCCGAGCAGCCGGTGCAGCACCGCCTGCGGGTGGCCGTGCGCGATGACGCGGGAAAAGCCCTCGCCGGTGTCGATGCCGTCCCAGCCGGCCGCGTCGAGGTCGAGGTCGAGCCCGGGCAGCACCACCGCGCCCCGCGGCAGCTTCGCTACGGCGGCGATGAGGCGGGCGGTGGCGGGGACCGAGCCGAGCGAGCCGGCGACGATCACGGGGTCCGGCGTCGCATTGCGCGACAGACGCCGCTCCTCGGCCAGCACGAGGCCGCGGGCGCGGGCGACGGGATCGGCGAGGCCCCGCTCGGACAGAAGCTTCGGCCAGTTCTCGGCGGCGATCTTCACGAAGTCCAGGGTCAGGCCGAAGTAGCGGGAATATTCGGCCTCGACGGCGGCGCCGATCTCCGACCAGGGCAGGCCCTCGACGGTGAGGGCGTCCATCAGCCGTTCGAGATCACCGGCGAGGCCGACCGCGTCGGCCGGGGAGGACGGCACGAGGAACGGCACCTCGGCGTCCAGCGGCAGCAGGGTCCGGTCGACGGTCTTGGCCCAGGCCTGGACGAGGCGGGCGAGGATCAGCCGGCGCTCCAGCGGAGGCATCGGCGCGCTCAGGGGATCGGCGTTGGCCTCCAGCAGCGGCTCGGCGGCGAGGTCGAGTTCCGCCTCGTCGGCCTCCCCGAGGGGAATCATCCGCGGCAGCAGGGTGGCCCGACCGGGCGCGTCCCGGCCAAGCCTCTCGGCCAGGATCGCGCCGAGCGCCCGGGCGGCGCGGCGGGTCGGCAGGTAGATCGTGACGGCGGCGAGCGCCAGCGGATCGTCCGCGACCGGCCCGACGAGCCGGCCGGAAAGCAGCGCCTCGGCGAGCGTCGGAAGAAACGGGACGCCGCGGGAGATGGTGAAGACGGCGTGTCGGGCGGGCATGGGCGGGCTTCTACGCCCGCCGAGGCGGCTCGGACAGGGGGCGCGGGGTCGAGATGCGGGGATCGGACGGGTCTCCCACGCGCCCTCCCCCGTCTGCGGGCGACCGGATTCACATCTCAGTCTGGCAGCACGGGCACAGGAGGACGCGCGGGTCCCCTCCCCCACGCGGGAAAGGGGGGCGCGTCGGGCCCGGTCCGGGCCGATGGGCAAGCACCCTAGCCCCTACGGAAGACGGAGCCGGTCGCGCTCGGCCGAGGGTTCTCAGCCCCGCGCCCCCGCGGCGGCGCCGTAGCCGGCGCGGCGGCCGAACACGACGCCGGAGGTCAGCCCCGAGCCGCCGGGATAGCCGTTGAAGAACACGCCGCCCACCATCTCGCCGCAGGCGTAGAGGCCAGGGATCGCACGGCCGTCCTCGCGCTTCACGCCGCCATCGTCGCCGACCTCGACGCCGCCATAGGTGAAGGTGATGCCGCCTGTGACCGGGTAGGCCTTGAACGGCCCGGTCTCGATCGTCTGGGCCCAGTTCGACTTCGGCAGGGCGAGCCCCTTCGTGCCGCGCCCATCCTTGACGGTCGGGTCGAACGGCACGGTCCCGTCCACGGCGACGTTGAAATCCGCGATGGTCCTCTTCGCGGCCGCGCGGTCGATGCCGTCGAGCCTGTCGAGGAGCCCGTCCAGGGTATCCGCCTCGACGAAATGCGCGTCGTGGAACCGGTACTCGCTGTAGAGCAGGTGATCGACCTTGGCGTCGAAGATCTGCCAGGCCACGTGGCCGGGCTGCTCCATGATCGCGCGGCCGAACTGGGCATAGGTGTAGTTGCGGAAATCCTTCCCCTCGTCGACGAACCGCTCGCCGTTCGCGTTGAGCATCAGCCCCAGGAAGTAGCAGATCTTCCGGTAGTGCTTGCGCTCGCCGTGCGGCAGGTCGAGGTTGCCGTAATCGGGCGTGTGCAGGTCCATCGGCGTGGCGTGGCAGCCGCCGTAGAAGCCGTGGGCCTTCGCGCCCAGGTCCAGGGCCATCTGGAGCCCGTCGCCCTGGTTGTGCGGCGTGCCGCGCACCCGGGCCTTGTCCCAGCCCTCGCCGATGAAGCGCGTCCGCAGGGCGGCGTTCGACTCGAAGCCGCCGCAGGCGAGCACCACGGCCTTGGCGCGGAAGGCTCCCTGCGGCGTCTCCACGCCGACGACGCGTCCGTCCTCGACGGTCAGCCCGGTGGCCGGGCAGCCGTAGCGGATCGTACCGCCGGCCTCGGTGAAGGCCTCGAGCTCGGTCCGGGCGAGGCCGAAGCCCTCGTCGTGGGTGGCGAGCGTCAGGCCGCCCCAGAACGCGAAGCGCCCCTCCTTCTCGAAGGATTGCCGAGAGTAGATCGGCTCGAACTTCACGCCCTGCGTCGCCAGCCAGCGCAGGGCCGCGCCGCTCTCGTCGATCAGGATGCGCTGCTCGCGCGACAGCGGCCGCCCGTCGTTGAAGCCGAGCAAGTCCTTCTCGAACGTCTGCGCCGTATAGGCGCCGAAATCGGTGCGCGGCAGGCGCGGATCCTCGGGGTCGGCCAGCAGCGGGATCAGGTCGTCGTTGCCCGCGTAGACGAAGCGCATGGCGCCTGCCGTGTAGGCGGTGTTGCCGCCGGCGAGATCCTGCTCCGCCTTCTCGATCATCAGCACCGAGGCGCCGCGCTCCAGGGCGGCGAGCCCGGCGCTCATGGCGGCGTTTCCCGACCCGACCACCACCACGTCCCACTGCGCGTCGCCCGGGCGCTGCATGCCAACCTCCTCTTCGCCGTTCGGCCTCGCGTTATTGTATACGAGTGCATGCAATATGCCGCAAGCGTTTCGGCGGCGTCGGTTTCGGGCTATGGCCAAGCCGAGGAGAGCCGGGAATGAAGGCGAGCGAATCGGAGCGCTCCAGCGGCGCCGGCGCCTATGAGCGGCTGCTGCGGGCGATCGAGGAGGGCGAACTCGCGCCCGGCAGCCGCCTGCGCGAGGCGGAGCTGGCCGAGCGGTTTCAGATCAGCCGCACGCCGGTGCGCGAGGCGCTGGGCCGGCTGGAGGCGCAGGGCCTCGTCGCCCACGAACCGCACCGGGGCGCCAGCGTGGCGCAGCTCGATTACGGGCAGGTGAGCGAACTCTACGATCTGCGCGAGGTGCTGGAGGGGACGGCCGCCCGCCTCGCGGCGATCCATGCGAGCGCGGTCGAGACCGAGATCCTGGAGGAGATGGTCGCCCGGGACCGGACGCTGCTGGGGGACGCGCCAGCGCTCGCGCGGACCAACCGTCTGTTCCACCGGCAGATCCACGGAGCGGCGCGCAACCGCTTCCTGCAGAGCACGCTGGAGACGATGCGCCTGTCCCTGGTGCTGCTGCCGGGCGCCACCACGCTGGCGGCCCCCGACCGCGCCGCGGAGTCGCTCACCGAACATGCCGCCATCGTGGCGGCGATCCGGGCGCACGATGCAGACGGCGCAGAAGCGGCGGCCCGGGCGCATATCCGGGCCGCGTTCAAGGCCCGGATCCGGATCTGGCAGGAGAGCTGAGCGGCGATCGCCCTCAGGCGTGGGCGGGCACGCGCCCCAGTCCCGGCCGGCCCCGGAACAGCGCGAGCGTCGCGACGATGCCGCAGGCGGCCGCCGCCATGAGCCAGTAGCTCGGCGCCGCTCGGTCGCCGGTCTTCTCGATCAGGAAGGTGGAGACCATCGGCGTGGCCGTGCCGAACAGCGCGGTGGCGAGGCTGTAGGCCAGCGAGAAGCCGCTGGCGCGGACATGGGCCGGCACCACCTCGGAGAGGGAGACCACCATCGCGCCGTTGTAGACGCCGAAGAAGAACGAGAACCACAGCTCGACGGCGAGCATCTTGCCGAAGGTCGGATCGGCCACGAGCCAGTGCAGCGCCGGGTAGGTCGTCAGCAGCGACAGGGTCGAGATCGTCAGCAGCACCGGCTTGCGCCCGATCGCGTCCGACAGGGCTCCGCCCACGGGCAGCCAGATGAAGTTGGTGATCGCCACGAACAGCGTCACGATCAGGCTGTCGGTCTCGGTGAGCTTGAGGACGTTCCTGCCGAAGGTCGGGGTGTAGACGGTGATCATGTAGAAGGTCACCGTGGTCATCGTGGTCAGCATCATGCCGAGCAGCACGATCCGCCAGTTGGCGGCCACCGTGGTGAGGATCTCGCGGGTGGTCGGGTGGCGGGTCCGCTTGGCGAATTCCTGCGTCTCCTGGAGCGAGCGCCGGATGAAGAAGATGAACGGCACGATCAGGCAGCCGATCAGGAACGGGATGCGCCAGCCGAAATCGCCGATCTGCTGCTTGGTCAGGAAGGCGTTCAGCCCGTAGCCGATCAAGGCGGCGAACATGATCGCCACCTGCTGGCTCGCCGACTGGAACGAGGTGTAGAAGCCGCGCCGCCCGGGCGTGGCGATCTCGAACAGGTAGATCGAGACGCCGCCGATCTCGACGCCCGCCGAGAAGCCCTGGAGCAGGCGCCCGGCGAGCACGATCAGCGGGGCCGCGACGCCGATCGTGTCGTAGCTCGGGCAGAAGGCGATGAGCACCGTGCCGCTCGCCATGATCGCGAGCGTGATGATCAGGCCCTTCCGGCGCCCGATCCGGTCGATATAGGCGCCCAGCACGATCGCCCCGAGCGGCCGCATCAGCGCCCCGAGCCAGAACGTGCCGAAGGTCAGGAGCAGCTCGGTGGTCTCGTTGCCCGCCGGGAAGAACGCCCGCGCGATATAGGTGGCGTAGAAGCCGAACAGGAAAAAGTCGAACATCTCCAGGAAGTTGCCGCTGGTCGAGCGGAGGATCGCTCCGATCCTGGACTTGAGGGTGGCCTCGACGGCCCCGGGATCACCGGCCATGACGACGTCCTTTCCGGGTGCCCGTCAGGCACCGATCCACTTCATGGCGATGATGGTGCCGGTCACGGTCAGCGCGCCGCCGATCCGGGTGGCGATCTGCGCGAAGGGCATCAGCGCCATGCGGTTGGCCGCCGTGAGGATCGCCACGTCGCCGGTGCCGCCCTGGCCGCTGTGGCAGGCGTTCACGATGGCGGTCTCGATCGGGTACATCCCGAGCCAGCGCCCGACGACGAAGCCCACGGTCATCAGCGTCGCCACGGTCGACACGATGGTGATCAGGTTCACCAGCGTGAAGGCGGCCATTCACTCGTGCCAGGGCGTCATCGCCACGCCGATGGCGAAGAGCAGCGGGTAGGTCATCGAGACCTGCACGACTTGTAGACCACGAAGCCGCCCGCCTGGAGATGGGGCG
>NZ_BACT01001022.1:0-1928 GCF_000333255.1 Methylobacterium sp. B1
CCGGGCGAGGTGATCGTAGGCGCCGTACTTGCTGGCGTATTGCGGATAGGGGCGCGCCGTATAGGCGGCCTCGCCGGTCATGAACCGGGCGACCAGACCCCTCAGCCGCTCGGCGTGCTCGGCCACGATCGCCGCGACGGCGCGCTCCTCGCCTCTCGGCGGCTTCACCGGCACCGGCACGAAGGGCTTACGCCCGCCCGAGGCGTGGACGTAGAACAGGTCCGGCGTCACCGGCACGGCCGGCAGATCCGCGAAGGCGCCGTGCATGAGCATCGCGGCCTCCAGGGTGAGCTGCGGCGAGAAGCCGGAGAAGATCTGCTTGGCAGAGGGCGGCGTGCCGGTCTTGTAGTCGACGATGCAGGCAGTGCCGTCCGGGCGCAGCTCGATCCGGTCGGCCCGGGCGCGCAGCGTGAAGGTCTCCCGGCCCATCGGGATCACCCAGCGCCCGGAAACCTCGGGGTGGATCCGGCTCAGCCCGGGCCGGCGCTGCGTCTCCCAGTCGAGATAGGCCGCGGCCATGCGCTCGTAGCGCGGCCACCACTCGGCGTAGAGGTTCGGGTACTCCGCCTCGATCTCCGCGAAGGCGTTCACCGCGAGGTTCAGGAGGCGCTCCGCCGGATCCGGGGGCAGATCCTGCGGATGCCGGCGGGCGAACTCGGCGAAGACCTCGTGCACCAGGGAGCCGCGGGTCGCGACGCTCGGCGCCGCCGCCAGCGGATCGAGAGGGTCGAGCCCGAGCACGTGGCGGGCGAAGATGCTGTAGGGATCGCGCACCAGCGTCTCGATCTCGGTGACGCTGAGGGAGCGCGGAAACAGCGCCGGGTCCGGCTTGGGCGCGGGGCGCTTCAGCCGCGGCTCCGGCGGGGCGGCGTCGAGCCGGGCCGCGAGGCCGTTGAACCGGCGCCCGGCGTCCAGGACCGTCTCCCAGGTTGCGTCGCCCGAGAGCGCGCGCAGGCGCTGGATCAGCCGCGAGGGCACGGTCGGCGCGCCTTCGCGCTTCAGGGCCCGGGTGATCACCGCGTCCCGGCAGCCCAGCGCCTGCACGAAATCGTGGGCCATCTGCCCGATCCGCCGCTCGGGCGGGTTGAGGCCGACCCGCTCGCGCATCGGCCGGTTGAGGAACGAATCGGTCAGCGTGCGCACCGGCCAGACGCCCTCGTCGAGCCCGCCGAGCACCACCCGGTCGACAGAGAGCAGGCGCGCCTCCAGCAGGCCGAGGATGCGCAGCCGCGGATGCGGCGCCTCGCCCGAGCAGGCGACGGTGCGTTCCCGGGCAAGCGACGTGAAGAAGGTGGCGTAATCGTCGAACCGACCCGGCATCAGGTCGGGCTCGGCCATCTCCAGATCGTCGAACAGGGCGTCGAGGCAAGACAGGGATCCGTCCGGCTCCTCCTCGGGGGCGTCCTCCGGCCCGGCGATCAGCCGGTCGCAGGCCTCCCGATGGCGTGCAGCCGTCGCCACGAGGTCGCACGCCCCCGTCCCGTCCGGGCCCGGGAAATCCCGGAACACCAGATCCAGCCGGTCGAGCAGGTCCGCGGCCAAGTCCCAGTCGATATCCTTCAGGCGGCGTTTGGCCCGGGGTCGGCGCTCGGGCGGTCCGGCGCGCTCGGCGGCGAGGGCATGGCGCAGGCCGTCGAAACCCGGGGCCGGAACCGGGCCGCGCAGCAGCCCGATCTCCAGGGCCGCGGCACCCCGGACCACCTCCGCGCGTGGCAGACCAAGATGGACCATCGGGTGCGAGAGCAGCGCGATCAGCCGGGCCGGGATCGTGTCCGCCTGGCTGCGGGCGAGATCGGCGGCGAGTTCCGCGGCGAGCCGGGCGAGCCGCCCGGCCGGGCTCCGGCCAGGGACAGGCCGGGGGAATCCTCGGCGACTATGCCCCAGCGCAGGAGTTCGACGGCGACCCGGCCGGCTAGGCCCCGGTCGGG
>NZ_BACT01001021.1:0-5479 GCF_000333255.1 Methylobacterium sp. B1
AGATGCAGCAGCGGCTCGAAGCGCTGGCGAAAAAGTAAATTCCTGTCGGCGCGACCGAACAAAGGGTTGACGATTAGTAAACACCGGCCCCACCTTTGCGACATCGGCACGGAAACGTGCGAAAGGTGTGCGCATGGTGCGTATCGGAACAGTCAGCCGTCTCGGCCCGACACAGGTCCGCTCCACCCGGCGCAAGCCGGTGTCGGAGCCGGACGCGGCTCCGGAGCCGGCCGAGACCGCAGCCCAGGCGCTGGTGGTGATCGATGGGGGGCGGTCCGAGGGGGAACCGGAGGGTCGGCCGGCGGATCGCGCGGGCCAAGGAAGACCCCGCGCCGGCTTTGTCGCCCAGCTGCTCACGGCCGACGATCCGACGCTGCTGCCGTCACGCCTGACACGGACCCAGATGGCCGCCGCGCGCTACGCGGAGGCCGCGCGGCGCCTCGCCTGAGGCGCCGCCTTCGCGAGGCTCAGGCCTCGGCGGACTTCACCTTGAGAACCTGACGGCCGCGATACATGCCGGTCTTCAGGTCGATGTGGTGCGGACGGCGCAGCTCGCCCGAATCCTTGTCCTCGACATAGGTCGGCGCCTTCAGGGCGTCGGCCGATCGGCGCATGCCGCGGCGGGAGGGGGAGGTCTTTCGCTTCGGAACGGCCATGGCAGGATCCTTCGTGACGCCGCGGACAAAGCGGCGCGCGGGCGGCTCCTCGATCGAGGATCGCCACGCACACCGCGGGATACGGATGAGGGCGGGCTTATAGCTCCGGCGCCGGCCCGTGGCTAGGGGTGCCGGACCACAACCGTTAAGCGCGGGCGTTAAGCGCGGGTTCAAGCAGGCCGTCGCAGATCTGCCACGACGGCACCGCGCAGCGGGCCGCGTCCTTCGGGAGAACGCCATGGCTTCCTCCACCAAGACCCTCGCCCTTCTCGCCCTCCTGTCGAGCCTCGTGGCGGCCCCCGCCCTGGCGCAGGCGCCCCAGACGCCGACGACCGCAGCGCCGACGGCCCCCGCGAAGCCCATGGCACCGAGCGCACCGGTGGCCGGATCGCCCAACGCCGCAAAGGGCGCGCTCATCGACCTCAACAGCGCCAGCACCGAGGAACTCGACGCCCTGCCGGGTATCGGCGCGGCGCGCGCGGCCGCGATCATCAAGGGGCGGCCGTATCGCGGGAAGGACGATCTCGTCTCCAAGAAGATCATCCCGAAGACCGTCTACGACGGCATCAAGGACAAGGTCATCGCCAAGCAGAAGTAGCCGCTACTCGGCGATCGCCCCCTGAGGCATGGAGAAGCCGGGGGGCGTCTTCGGGGCCGCGGCGGCCTTCGGCGCCGCGTGCCGGGGCGCCTTCTTGCGGGCTTCGGCCTTCGGCTCCTTCGGCGCCTTGACGGCGGGCGGCGTCTCGCAGGCGCGGAAGGTGAGCTGCGCCAGCGGCGTGCCCTCCTCGGTGACGATCGCGATCGGATCGGGGAAGGTCGGCAGCGTCGGCTGCCAGCGAATCGGGCCGCCGAGCATCGCCTCGATCCCCGCCGGGGCGCCGCCGCGCCGCAGCGTCGTGAAGTCAGGCCCGTAGGCGGTGGCGACCTTCCCGGCAATCACGACCTGGAGCACCTCGTTCAGTTCGGGCGTCAGCGGCCTGAGCGGGTTCGTCGTGCGGATCTGTCCGGACCGCGTGATCACCATCTTGAAGCCCTTGCCGCTCTCGAAGCGGGCCGCCTGGGTCCCACAGGGCTGCTCGAGGGCCGGGCCGGCCGCCGGCGTCGGGCTCGTCGCCTGAGGGGCACTCGGCTCCGGGGCGGGAGCCGGCGCAGCGGGCGCGGTCTGTGTCGGAACGTCCGGCGCAGGCGGCTTTCCGCCCGGCGCGGCCGAAACGGATTGCGCCATCGTCAGGTAGAGGGGGCCGGCCAGCAGCAGACCGGTCGCCCCGCGCAGGCTCACCGTCATCGGCTGCCTCCGGACGGATCGCGGTGGAGCGCCTCGCTGCGCTGCGTCCTGTCGAGGGCGCGGATCGGTTCCAATTCCATCGCTTCCAGATCGAGCACTCGCGGATCGAGCACCTGTGCGCTGCGGTCGATCGGGCTCCTGCGGGGACCGACCGAGCCGATGAGCAGATCCTCGTCCTCAAGATCGAGGTCGGAGCCCATGCGCAGGGGCTCGCGCCGGCCGCGAGCCACCATCGCGGCGACGGCGACGACGGCGATGGCGAAAACCCAGATGGCCCAGGATGATGAACAGGCGCTCCATAAGCGGGCAAGCTCTAACCTGCGGTTCAGGCCGCCGCCACCCCGTCGCGTGTCCGATCGCGTCCCCGATCGCGTGCGGAACGCTCCTTGCGTGCGCCGCCGGACCGGGTAGATGCGGGCAGACCGGAGCCGGGACCGACCGATGCAGCACGAGCCGAGCCGCGAGCCCGAGGAACTGGAGGCGCACCTCCTCGGACTGATTGAGGCTGCCCGGGAACAGGCCCGGGAGGACCCGTTCCGCAATCCCGTCCTGGCGGTGACCCTGGCGATCACCCGGCGGTTCGACAGGAACGAGATCTCGGCAGGCGACCTGGACGGCCTGTTCGTGCGCCTGCGCGCCGAAGCCCTGGCAGCCCGGGCGGAGCGGCTGCGGGCCTATGTCGGGCTCGATGCCAGCCCCGAGGATCCGCAGGCGGGGATTCCCGCCCGTCTCGTGGCGGCAATCCCCGACCGGTCGGACAGCGTCGAGGCCTTCGCGGCCCTCATCCACCGCACCGCCTTCGCGGTGGTGTTCACCGCCCATCCCACCTTCGGCATGCCCCGGGCCGTCGCCGGCCTTCTCGCCGAGGCCGCGAGCCTGCCCGACGCTGCGGCCCGCGCCGGGCTGATCGAACGGGCGGCGACTTTGTCCACGCGGCCGGACGCGCCGATCACCCTCGACGTCGAGTTCGAGCAGGCCTGCGCGGCGGCCAATAACGGGCGGCTCGCCCTCGACGCTTTCAACGGCGCCCTGCTCGACGCCGCCCGCGCCCGCTGGCCCGACCGCTGGACCGAACTGACGCCCCGCCCCTTCGCCATCGCCAGCTGGGTCGGCTGCGACACGGACGGGCGGACCGACATCGGATGGTGGGACACCCTCCGCTACCGGCTGATCTCGAAGCGGATGCAGTTCGACCGGGTGATGCGCGATCTGCCCGCGAGTCCCGCGTGCCGGGAGGTCCGTGCCCTCGCCGAGAACGCGCTGGCAGCGGTGAACCGCCAGCTCACCGTGGCGCCGCGCCTCGGCGACCAGCCGTCCCTCGAGGCGGTGCACCGCTTCGCCCTGGCCCTCATCATCGAGCGCGAGCGCGCCCAGACCGACGCGGGCGCCCTCGTCGCCGCGCTGACCAAGGCCCTCGAGGCTGCCGACGACGGGGCCGACAGACGGCGGATCGCGGTCCTGCGCGCGGGCGTCGCGACGCACGGCCTGTCGAACGCCCTGCCGCATTTCCGGCTGAACGCCAGCCAGATCCACAATGCGGTACGCCGGGTGATCGACCTCGAAGGCGAGCCCACCGACGCGGCCCGGCGCCGCTCGCACCTCGCGACGATCCACACCCTGCTGAACGATGTCCGGCCGGTCGCCGTCGATTTCGGGGCGCTCGCGGCCGAGCGGGCCTCGGCCGCCCGGCTGATGATGACGATCGCCCAGATCCTCAAGCACGTCGACGGCACCCATCCGGTGCGCTTCCTCATCGCCGAGACCGAGACCGGCTACACCCTGCTGGCCGCCCTCTGGCTGGCGCGGCACTACGGCATCGCCGACAAGCTGGAGATCACGCCGCTGTTCGAGACGGCAAGCGCCCTCGAACAGGGCATTCGGGTGCTCGACGACGCCCTGCGCAACCCCCACTGGCGCCAGTATCTGAAGCGCATCGGCCGGCTGACCGTGCAGTTCGGCTATTCCGATTCGGGCCGCTATGTCGGCCAGCTTGCGGCGACCTTCTGGATCGAGCGACTGCGGCTGCGCATCACCGAGATGCTGGTCCAGAACGGCCTGTCCGACGTCGAGCTCGCGATCTTCGACACGCACGGCGAATCGATCGGGCGCGGCGCCCATCCGACCTCCCTGCGCGACCGCCTCGCCTACCTCGCCCCCGAGGATGCGCGGGACCGCGCCCGCAAGGCCGGCATCCGGGTCCGGCTCGAATCGAGCTTCCAGGGCACCGACGGCTACCTGCTGTACGGCACCGAGGCGCTGGCCCGCGCCAGCGTCGCCCGCATCGCCGAGCACGTCTACGCGCTCGACGTGACGGAGGAGGATTCGTTCTCGGACTACGCCCTGAACGACCATCCCAAGGCGGCCGACGCCAAGGTCGATCCGATCTACGCCGAGCCGGATTTCGCCCTCGAATTCTTCACCGCGGCCCGTCAGGACATGGAGGCGCTGGTCGACGATCCGGGCTACGCCGCCCTGCTCGGCACCTTCGGCCCGAGCCTGATCGACCGGACCGGCTCACGTCCGGTGGCACGCCAGACCGACAATGGCGGCCCGGCGCGGATCACCCATCCGCGCCAGATGCGGGCGATCCCCAACAACGCGATCCTGCACCAGCTCGGCTTCCTGGCGAATTCCCTGCACGGGATCGGCCGGGCCGCCCAGCGCGGCCCGGACCTGTTCCGCGACATGCGCCGCGATTCGGTGCGCTTCTCCCGGGCCTTCCGGCTGGTGCAGCACGCCGCCTCGGTGGGCGACCTCGACGTGCTGCGCGCCTATATCGACACCCTCGATCCGGCCGTGTGGCTGGAGCGGGCGCGGCGCACGCAGAAGGATTTCCGCAGGGACGAGCTGGTCGTGATCTCCGGGGCCCTGGAGCGCCTCGACCTCGCCCCCGCGCTCCGGAACCTGTTCGGACGCCTGACCCGCGACTGGCTCGCCCTGCGCGCGGCCGCCCCGGACCTTCCCGCCATGTCGGCGCGGCTGACCCTGCTCCACGCCCTGCGGCTCGCGCTGATCCACCGGATCTGGTTCCTGGCGGTGCACATCCCGGGTTTCCGGCCCCAGGCGGGCATCTCCCGCGAGCAGCTGCTGGAGCGCTTCCTGCGGCTGGACATCGACGGCTGCCTGAAGCTCCTCGACGCGATCTTCCCGATCACGCCGGATCCGACGCTCGGCCTGAACTTCGGCGAGCCGGCCGGCCCGCGGGACGTCGGCACCTACGAGGCGGAGCACGCCAACCTGTTCCAGCCGATCCGCCGGATGTTCGACCAGGTCCGCGAGATCTCCGGGATGATCCAGCACGAGGTCGGCGCGTTCGGATGACCGCGACGCCGTCCCGCAGGCCGGGGCCGGACGCGCGATCTGGCCCGACCTCGGCGCCGGCCTATATCGTCGACCATGGAACAGGTCGTCGTCTGGTTCGATGGAGGCTGCCCCCTCTGCCGGCGCGAGATCGCGCTGATGCGCCGGCTGGACCGGCGCGGCGCGATCACCTTCGTCGACGTGGCAGAGGATGCGGATACTTGCCCGGGCTCGCGGC
>NZ_BACT01001020.1:0-1312 GCF_000333255.1 Methylobacterium sp. B1
GATCTGTCTGAGCGGGTTGAAGTCGTGCGGATTGAGGTCATACGGGGAGAAGACCCGCGCCATCAGGTCCGCGGCCAGATACAGAGGCGCGGAATCGAGCGTCCAGCGGCCCAGTATCACGTCGAGCGGGCTGCGCTGCAGCGGGCTGAACCGGGCCGCGCGCGAGACGGCGTCCCAGAAGGTCTGGAGTGCCGCGCGCGCACCGGTGGCCCCGTCCCGCTCGTAGCCCTCGATGAGGACGGCCGCGTTCATGGCACCGGCCGACGTCCCGGAAATGCCGTCGATGCTCAGCCAGGGCTCCTCGAGCAGGCGATCGAGGACCCCCCATGTGAAGGCGCCGTGCGCGCCGCCGCCCTGCAGGGCCAGATCGATCAGGATCGGATCCCGCCCCCGCCTGCCCGCCGTGATCGCCTCATCCGACATGGGACCGATACCCTCATCCCGTGAGCACCTCTTCCGTCGCCCTGCCGCCATCCCGGACCGCGACCGGCTGCGGAGCAAGAGCGGCTTTCGCCGTCTACTCGGCGACCGCCTCGCCGGAATCGGCCCGATACGGGTCGGACTGCACGCGATTGGCGGCGCCGCGCACCTTGGTGCCGGGCAGGATCTCGAATCGCGGGTCGAACGTCACCATCGTGGCGGCCAGCCGGCTCAGGATGCCGGCGTCGCCCTCGACCTGCGCGGTCCCGTCGGCAATCTGCGCCTCCAGGGTCTTGGCGCCGATCATCGTCTGCTCGAGATCCGACCGGTTGATGGTCAGGGTGAGATCGGGCTTCTCGGCCTGGAACCCCGCGATGTTGGTCAGCGTCGCGTTTTCCAATTCGACGATGAACCGCTCGCCGTTGTCCGGCGTGATCAGGTTGATGGTGAAGCGCATCCCCTCCGCCTTGCGGCTGTCCATGCGGATGCCGAGAAAGTTCAGGAAGAGCTCGGTCGGCATCGCCCGCACCACGTCGGGGCTGCTCGAACTGGCCGTCGCGCCTTCCGGAATGCCGGAGCGCAGCTCGTAGGCGCCAGCCAGGAAGCAGTTGCGCAGGCCGGGATTCTCCTGCTGGTAGCCGATCTGCTCGAAGATGTCGGCGAGGAGGTCCTTGGCGGCCTGGTTCTGCGGCTCGGCCTGGACGAGCTTGTTCACGATCTCCTGGGCCAGCAGATACTGGCCCGCGTCGTGCAGCCGCTTTCCCCGGGCGAGGATCGTCTCCGCACCGCCCATCATGTCGACGTAGAGGGGGGCGCTCTCCGACGGGGCGAGCGGAATCAGCGTCGCCGGGTTGCAATCCCAGAATGCTCTAGAGGATCCCCGGGACCAGCT
>NZ_BACT01001019.1:0-24503 GCF_000333255.1 Methylobacterium sp. B1
ACCAGGAAGTCCACCGCCTGGCCCTTGGCGCCCAGGGCGAGGCGCTGATGGACGCGGAACCGGTGCTGCTCGTCCACCACCGCGAGGCCGAGATCGCGGAAGGTGACCGCCTCCTGGAACAGGGCATGGGTGCCGACCAGGATGTCGATCTCGCCCGCGGCGAGGGCAGCGAGCGTGCTCTTGCGCTCCGCGGCGCGGTCGCGGCCGGTCATCAGGCGCAGGCGCAGACCGCCGGCCAGGGGCTTGAGCCGCTCGAAATGCTGCCGGGCGAGGATCTCGGTGGGGGCCATCAGGGCGGCCTGACGGCCGGCCTCCACCGCCGAGGCCATGGCCAGCAGCGCCACCGCGGTCTTGCCGGAGCCGACATCGCCCTGGAGCAGGCGCAGCATCCGGCGGGGCGCGGCGAGATCGGCGCGGATCTCCGCCACCGCGCGCGCCTGGGCGCCGGTCAGCGCGAAGGGGAGGGCGGCCTCGATGCGGGCGCTCAGGGCGCCGTCGCCGGCATTGACCCGGCCGGCCTTGCGCCGCTGGCGGGCGCGCAGGAGGGCGAGCGCGAGCTGCGAGGCCAGGAGTTCATCGTAGGCCAGCCGCTTCCGGGACGGGGTCGCGGGCGGCGGCTGGAGCGGATCCTCGGCCTTCGGGGGCGCCTCCTCGGGGCGGTGCTCGAGGCGGAGCGCATCCGCGAAGGCCGGCAGGCGGTTCTTCTCCAGCCAGGCCGGGTCCTGCCATTCCGGCAGGACCGGCAGCCGGTCGAGGGCCGCCACCGCGAGCTTGTTGATCGCCCGCGAGGTCAGCCCCTCCGTGGCGCCGTAGACCGGCTCGACGGCGGGCAGCTCGGCGAGCCCCGCCTCGTCCACGATCCGGGACGGGTGGACCATCTGGCGGGTGCCGTCCCAGAGGTCGATCCGGCCGGTGATGTAGCGGTGCGCCCCGAGCGGCAGCATCTTCTCCACCCGGGCGCGGGGCATGCCGAAGAAGACCAGGGAGATGTCGCCGGTGGCATCCTCCACCAGAACCCGGTGCGGGCGCCGGCCCGAACCGATCTGGGCCGGCCGATGCGCCACCACGGTGACGCCGATCGTCACCGGCTCGCCGACGGGCGCGTCGCTGATCGAGCCCATGAGCTTCCGCGCCACGCCGCCCTGGGGCAGGTGGAACAGCAGGTCCACGACCCGGGCCTCGCGCTCGGGGGTGCCGAGCAGCTTCTCGATGAGGGGCGCCATCTTCGGGCCGATGCCCGGCAGGGCGCGGGCCGGCGCGAACAGGGCGTCGAGAATGCTCGGGCGCAGGGCGGGTGCGTCGGCCGATGCGGCGGGACGCGCACGGGCGACCTCGCCCTCGGACGACTCGGCCGCGTCGGGGTCCTTCAAGGCCGGGTCCTGAGTCGCGCGTGCATCTGTCATGGCGGTTCGGCGGACATGGTGCCGGAGGCGCCTTATCATCCGGTGCATCCCGGCGCGCCAGTGCGGCCGATGAAGACCGAGCCCAGAGACCGATCCCATGGCCAGCGACTTCCTGCCGGGCTTCGACCGGCACCGGATCGAGACCGCACCGGGCGTGACGATCCATGCCCGCTCGGCCGGCTCGGGCCCGCCGGTGCTGCTGCTGCACGGCCATCCGCAGACCCTCTCCACGTGGCTCCACGTCGCCCCGCAACTCGCGGAGCGCCACAGCGTGGTGGCGATGGACCTGCGCGGCTACGGGGATTCGTCGAAGCCCCCGGGCGGGGACCGGCATACCAATTACGCCAAGCGCGCCATGGCGGCCGACGCGGTCGCGGTGATGCGGGCGCTCGGCCACGACCGCTTCGCCGTGGTCGGGCACGACCGGGGCGGGCGCGTCGCCCACCGCCTCGCCCTGGACCATCCCGCCGCGGTCGAGCGGATCGCCCTGTTCGACATCGCGCCGACCGCGACCATGTACGCGCGCACCGACAAGGATTTCGCCACCCGGTACTTCTGGTGGTTCTTCTTCATCCAGCCCCATCCCCTGCCGGAGACGCTGATCGGGGCCGATCCGGAATACTTCCTGCGCCACCACGTCGAGGGCCAGTCCAAGACGCCCGGCTCCACCCCGCCGGACCTCTTCGCCGAGTATCTGCGCTGCTACGCCGACCCCGCCTGCCGCCACGCGATCTGCGAGGATTACCGGGCGGCGGCCGGGATCGACCTGGAGCACGACGCCGCCGATGCGGAGGCGCGCGTCGCGGCGCCCCTGTTGGCGCTCTGGGGCGCGAAGGGCGTCGTCGGCCAGACCTACGACGTGCTGGCGACCTGGCGCGAGAAGGCCACCACCGTCTCGGGCCGGGCGCTGGATTGCGGCCACACCCTCCAGGAGGAGCGGCCGGACGCGGTCGTCTCGGAGCTGACGGCGTTCCTGGGCTGACGGCGGTCAGCCGCCCGGAACAGATCGACCGCGAGGTGGGCCGACAGGGTCTCGCCCCGGTCGAGACCGCCAGGCTCGGCTGCCGCCCAGGCCTCCGTCGCGGCCAGGGCCCGGACCTCGGCCATCGCGGAGAGGGCGGTCCGGGCCCGGCGCACCTGCGCCACCGCGATGCCGTATCCCGCCACCGCGTAGCCCCCTGCGACGAGGGGCAGGGACATCGGCCCGGTGCCGCGGCCCGCGTCGCGGATCCGCCGGCCTCCGGTGGCAGTGTGGCGGCGATCGGCCGGCCGCAGCAGGCGTGGCGGCGCGCCTCCGGGATCCGGCGCGTGGCGCCGCAGCGCGGCGCCACGCTGGCGAAGCGGGAGGTCGGATCGAATCGCGACGGCATGCGGATCTCCGGGCGTGCGGCGCTGTGGCCTGCGCGGATCGGGCTTGGCAGAGAGGGCGGAATGCTCAGATACGGGCATGGGCCGCGCCGACGGGAGACCGTGGCGGCGGCCATCTCCCGGACGGGGGGCGCGGAGCCCGGCCGACCCAGGAACGAGCGGAGCGCGTGCGGGGCAACATGTCCGAAGGAGCCAAGGTCGAAGCGGGCCAGGTCGGAGGCGCCGCGACGCCGTTCGAGGTCGCTGTGGTCGGGGCCGGGGCCGCGGGTCTCGCCGCGGCGCTGGCGGTCGCCCGGGAGGGGATCCCCACGGCGCTGGTCGGCCGCCACGCCCCCGTGGCGGACGGGCGGACCGTCGCGCTCCTCGATGGGTCCGTGCGCTTCCTGGAGGCGCTCGGCGCCTGGGAGGCGGTTGCGCCGCACGCGAGTCCCCTCTGCGAACTCCAGATCGTCGACGACACCGGCAGCCTGTTCCGGCCGCCGCCGGCACGGTTCCGCGCCGCCGAGATCGGCCTCGACGCCTTCGGCTGGAACGTCGAGAGCGCCCGGCTGGTCGAGAGCCTGCGCGCCCGCGCCCGGGCGCAGGACAACCTCACCCTGGTCGAGGCGGACGCCGCCGGCGCCGTGCCCGGCGAAGCGACGGCACGCATCGCCCTGGCCGATGGCGCCGCGGTCGAGGCCCGGCTGGTGGTGGCCGCCGACGGCGCGCGCTCGCCGCTGCGGACCGCCAGCGGCGTCCGCGTGCGCGACTGGACCTACCCACAGAGCGCGATCACCACGATCCTGGCCCATGCGCGCCCGCACCGGGACGTCTCCACCGAGTTCCACACCCGGTCCGGTCCCTTCACCCTGGTGCCGCTGCCGGGCGGTCACCGGTCCAGTCTGGTCTGGGTGACCGGGGAGGGCGCGGCCCGGCGTCTCGCAGCCCTCGACGACGACGCTCTGGGCCAAGCCGTGGAGCGGCAGGCCCGGGCGATGCTCGGCGCCATGCGGGTCGACGGCCCCCGCGGCCTCGTGCCCATGCGCGGCCTCGCGGTGACCCGGCCGGTGGCGAATCGGCTGGTTCTGATCGGGGAGGCGGCCCACGTCTTCCCACCCATCGGCGCCCAGGGGCTCAATCTCGGCCTGCGCGACGCAGCGACCCTGCGCGATACCCTGCTGGTCGCCGCCCGGGACCGCCGCGATCCCGGCAGCCGCCCGGTGCTCGACACCTATGCGCGGGCGCGCCGGGTCGACACGGCGGCGCGCACCGCCGCGGTGGATCTCCTCAACCGCAGCCTGCTGACCGGCCTGCTGCCGGTGGACGCGCTCCGCGGCCTCGGCCTGCTGGCGATGACGCAGCTCGGACCGCTGCGCCGGCTCGTGATGCGGGAGGGCGTGCTGCCCCGGCTCGGCGCCCCGGAGCTGATGCGGGCGGCCCGCTGAACCGCGGGCGCCGCGACAGCCGGCGTCGTCGCGCGCGCCGCAATCCCCCGGAGCATTTCGGCGCCCGACGGCGCACACGGCCCTGAGATCGATTCGCTGCGCGCGCACGGACGAGACGGTTCAGGGACGCCCGCTAAGGCGGTACGGGGGCCTGCGGCTTCAGAGATCCGGCTGGGCGGCCACGTAGGCGCCGAGGCGGGTCGCGAGGTCCACCGGGCCGCCCGCCCGGGCCCCGCCCGGATCATTGATGAGGATCACCGGGATGCCGCGGTCGCGGAGATGGCCGCGGAGGCGGGCGGCGCGGCGGGCATAGGCGGGATCGCGGCGGGTGGGCGCCTGGAGCAGCACCGCGGCCGGCCGGGCGATCACGGCCAGCACGTCGTCCGCCGCCTCCATCGAGGCGGTCACGCTCGCATAGCCGAGGCTGGCCAGCTCGCCCGAGAGGGACCGGTCCACGGCGCGGACGCCGTCGTCGACCACGAGCACTTGTTGCAGCGCACCCATAAGCTTGAGCGGTACTCCATCCCGGACGACTTGGAAAGATAGCCGTCACGACAATCCGATGCAGAACCCGCCAACAGGCGGTTCGGATCCCGTGGGTCCGTGTGCAGATGCGAGATTATCTGCGCCGCCTGAGCGCCGGATGAACCGGCGCGGCGCCGCCGTTCAGGTCGCCGCGACCGCCGCGACCGCCACGGCCGTCCCGCCCGACAGGAGCAGGCGGTAGCCCGAATCCCGCCACGCGCGCGGATCCGTCTCCGGGTTTCCGCTTCGGGGAAGCGCCTGTGCGGCGCAGGCCGGCCCACGACAGCCGAGGTCGCCCGCGGGCCCGTGGCCGACGTCCAGGAGGGCGCGCGGCAGGAGCGCGTCCTCCGGATGGGCCAGGGTCGCGGCGAGGTCCTCCAGGCCGGGGCGCGTGAGCACCAGCGCCTCGCCCAGGACCAGCGAATCGAGGCGCTGCGGGCCCGCGAGCCCGGCGCTCCGCCGGGTCAGCCGCGCGGGCGCGCGATGGACCACGTCGAGGACGCGGACGGTCCAGGGCAGCGGCAGAGCGGCAATGGCCGATTCGACCAGGGCCGGGACCACGAGCCGGGTGGGCACCGGCCGCAGGAGGGCGGCGCGGAACCCGGCCTCGTCGAAGGGCAGCACGGTCTCCAGGCCGGCGCCCGCCGCCAGGGCGGCGCCGAGGCCGGTCACGAGGCCACGCAGGTCGTGGCCGGGCAGGAGCGTCAGGACCCGCTCGTCCGCGGACAGGGGCAGCGCGTCGAGATGGGCGGCGATCGCCGCCGCGAGCGCCGCGGCGCTGCGGTAGACGGGCCGGCCGGGATCGCCGCCCGCGAAGGTGACGAGGCCGCGGCTCGGCGCCGGTTCGACCACGCCCCGCTCCAGGGCCATCGCGTCGAGGCTGATCACGCCGTCCGGCACGCTCGGACCGAAGGCCGCGAGGTAGCGCAGGCCGAAATGGCGCATGGCCGCGCGGGTGAGGTCCTCCGCGGGCCGACGCGCGCCGCGGCGGCCCTCCGTCAGAACGGCCACGAGGCCGGCGGACTCGATCCCGGCGGAGAGCTCGGCGCAATCCCAGACGGCCGGCATCGCGCAGGGGAGGTGGCCCGCCGCCTCGACGGCGAGATGGGCGAGGGTCGATTCGGCGCCCCCCGAGAACCACAGGCCGATCCGGCTGCCGGCGGGAAGCCGCCACGCGCCGATCCCGCGGGCGAGCCGCCCGACGATCTCGGCGGCGGCCGCGTAGGTCCAGGTGATGGCCGGGCGCCCGCACCAAGCGACGCGGTCCCCCGAATCACGCAGGACCGTGCGCTGGGGGCCCGTCAGAGCCGCCGCGAAGAGGCGGGCCGCGAGACCCTCGGACAGGCCGCCGAAGAAGCTTTCGGACAGGCCTTCGGGCGCGTCCTCGGATCGCGCGGACGCGTCCAGCGCGGCGTCGGCCGCCCACTCCGCCACCGCCAACGCGCTCACACCCGCCGCCCCCGCCGATCCTGCAGAACTCCTATCATCTCGGCCCGGCAGGGTTAACCGACCGCTAAGGGGGCCGCCGCCGGAGGGCGGCCGCCGGCGGCCGACGGCGCGGCCCGATCACGCGCTCGTGCCTCGCGCCCGCGCAACGTCGTGCTTGCGGCCGGGCGTATGGGGGCCTATCGGGGGCCGGGCGCGGCCAGGACGGTTCCGACAGCCTCCCCGGCCGCGGTGTCATGCCTTCGCCTCATTCAAGGGGAAAGGCAGGCCGCCCGGTCGCCGGGGTGAGGGATGCGCGCAGACGGGCGCCCGTCCCGCCCGATGGCCGGACCGATTCATCCGGAGTTCCGGGCGGCACGCCAACGCGGCGGGCATCCGGACGGTCCGGCGGACCTGCCGCCAGGCCGGCTCCGCATCCTGCCAGCCACACCACGTCTCTTCCAAGGGGTCAGAGCCGATGTCCTTCACCCGCACCGCGACGCTCGCGCGCGCCGCTCTTTTCGGCCTCGCGGGCCTCGGTCTTGCGGCCGCGCCGGCCCTGGCGCAGCCGAAGAAGCCCGCCGCTCCCGCGCCGGCCGCGCCGGCGCCGACCGCCCCGGGCACCCCGGCGGCCAACACCCCGGCCGCCCAGACCGGCCCGCAGATCGTCGCCGTGAAGTCCGAGCCGAGCCAGGCCGACTGGACCAAGGTCTGCGGCAAGGATCAGGGCTCGGGCACCGACATCTGCTACACGACCCGCGACTTCGTGTCCGACCAGGGCCAGCCCGTGCTGGCAGTGGCGGTCTACGAGATGAAGAACGCCGCCCAGAAGCAGGAGGTGCGCGTGGTGCGCTACCTGCTGCCGCTCGGCCTGCTGCTGCAGCCGGGCATCCGCTTCAGCGTCGACGGCCAGGCGGCGACCGCCGGTCGCTTCGCGGTCTGCTTCCCGAACGGCTGCTTCGCCGAGGCCGGCGGCGTCGATGCCGGCGTGATCGCCGCGATGAAGAAGGGCACGACCCTCAACGTCTCGGTCCAGAACCAGACCCAGCGCGAGGTCACCTTCGCGGTGCCGCTGACCGGCTTCGGCAAGGCCTTCGACGGCCCGGCCATCGACCCGAAGGTCCTCGAGGAGCAGCAGAAGAAGCTCCAGGCCGAGCTGGAGAAGCGCTCCGAGGACATGCGCAAGAAACTGGAGCAGCAGCAGGGCTCCGCTCCGGCCGCTGGTGCCGCGGCGCCGGCCGCGAAGTAAGCCCTCCGCAGGGTCGAGGTTTTCCGGAGGGCCGGGCCGCGAGGTCCGGCCCTTCGCGTTTGCGGCCGGCCTACCGGAACCTCCTCGGCCCCCGACCTGGCGGCGGCACGAAGAGCACGCGCAGATCCTGGTCCGGGACATAGTCGCGGGCCTCCCAGCGAAACGTTGTAGGGCCGATTTTCCTTACACCCGAGCGGCAGAAGCTCACCAACGCCTCCGGGCTGCCTTTGTCGACCGTGAGGGTGAAGCGCCCGATCGGCGCAGCCCAGTTGCGCGCCGTGGTCACGATGTAGGGCACCACGTAAGCTCCTACGTAGCCGAGTGAGAGCGGGTCCGATAACTTGGCACCGAGGCGGCGGAGACCATTGAGTGTCGCGTCATCCAGGCAGTAGGCAGCTCGATAGGCCTTATCGGGTGGTTCTCTGGTAGCGAGAGGATGGTATCCACTCACCGGGGCGTAGCTGTGCGCGATCCGGACCTCCTTCCCCGCCGGAAATGTCTGTAGCCAGTGGAACTTCGCCTCGCTGCGCCAGAGCCCCTCGGTCATGCCCTCGGCATCGGGGAACAGGCCGGCCTTGAGCAGCTCCGCCCAGGTGGGCTTGTCGATCCGCTTCTGGGCGGCCTCCAGTTCGGTGAAGCGCAGCGGGTTGAGCGGCAGGCTGTGGCGGCGCAGCAGGTCGGTCACCTCGCGCTCGCCCACGAAGGCGCGCTCCTCCAGCTCCGGCTCGACCGGACGGCCATCCACCGTGACGGTGAAGTCGACGAAGTTCGCGCGCTCGGGCTGCGGCAGCTTGAGGGCCGAGAAACTGAGCAGGCGGCCGTCGATCGGCGGAAGCGGGAAGGCGATCCGCACCGTGCGCGGCTCGTCAACCTGATTGCGGAACACATAGGCCACGTCGATCCGCGCGAGGCTGATCGACAGATCTTCGCTAGCCAGGACGATCCCGGGCTCCGGCCTTAGGACGAGGCCGCCGGCATCGAGCTCGGAGGCGCTGTCGTTGGCCCGCGCCGGGGCGCAGAGCAGGGCGGCCGCCAGGAGCAGAGCGGCGGTTCGGGATCGGGCAACCATGGCGTCGGGCTCGTCAGACGGCGGCAGCCGTCGCCCGAGGCTATCGCGGCACCCTTGTCGAAGGCTTGACGAGTCCCGACCCGCTCAGTTCGTGGGGCGGTCCCGCATCCGGTATGCGCCGGCGGCGTCGCGCTCGAACATCTCGGCGATGCCGGCATGGCGCAGGGCTTCGCCCGACGTGTCGGGCAGGAGGTTCTGTTCCGACACGTAGGCCACGTACTCGGTCTCGGCGTTCTCGGCGAGCAGGTGGTAGAACGGCTGGTCCTTGCGCGGCCGGACCTCCTCGGGGATCGCCAGCCACCATTCCTCGGTGTTGTCGAACACCGGGTCGACGTCGAACACGACGCCGCGGAACGGGTAGATCCGGTGGCGCACCACGGCGCCGATCGCGAATTTCGCGGTTCTCAGTGTTACGTCCGTCATGGTTCAGTCCGTCCAGAACGGACAGATAGGTCCGTTGACGGGGCCTGTCACCGGGTCGGTGCCGCCGACCGGTAACGGCGCGCACCGGCCTGCGCGTCATCGGGTGACGGACGCGGGTTCGGGAGGCCGGATGCCGCGTTCGGCCGCGATCGCCCGGGCGGTGGCCTCGCGCCGAGCGGTGAGGTCGGCGGCGGCCGCCCGCGCCCGCGCCACGATGGCCGGCGGGGCCGTCCGGGGCGTGCCGCTGTCGAAGGGCGGCTCGGGGGCGTATTGCATGCCGAGCTGGATCGCCTGCGCGGCCTCGTCGCCGCGCAGCGCGGCGGCGAGCCGCAGCGCCCCGTCGATGCCCGCGGTGACCCCGGCCGCGAACACCCAGGTGCGGCCGTCCGCGTCGCGGTCGATCACGACGCGCTCATCCACCGGCTCGGCCCCGAAGAACGGGAGCAGGTGGACGGCGTTCCAGTAGGTCGTGGCCCGCCGCCCCACCAGCAGACCGGCCGCACCGAGGAGGAGCGCGCCGGTGCAGACCGAGAGGACGTGGCCGGCCCCGGCCGCCTGGTCGCGGATCCAGCCGAGCACGGCCGCGTCCCGCATCAGGGCCTCCTGGCCCTGGCCGCCCGGGACGTGCAGCACGTCGAGCCGCGGGGCCTCCGCCAGGGTGGCATCCGGCAGGATCCGGAGGCCGCGGACGTCGCGGACGGGGTCCAGGCTCGGCGCGTAGACCCGGTAGGTGCTGTTGGGCACCCGGGACAGGACCTCGAACGGGCCGGTGAGGTCGATCTGGTCCAGCCCCTCGAACAGGAGCGAGCCGATCTGCAGATGGGTGTCGGGCGGGATCATGCCGGGCCTCCGTGGTGGACAGGGACACCCTACCGCGTCAGGATCTGGCCGAAATGCCAAAGAGCCCTCGTTTCTCGCCAGATCCGCCGCGACCCGTCGAGGTGCTGGCCTTCCCGTCGGTGCAGCTCCTCGACGTGGCCGGGCCGCTCCAGGTCTTCGCCACCGCCAACGAGCACGGCGGCGCCGGGACCCCATACGCGCCGCGGGTGATCGCGGCCGGCGACCCGGGGCTCACCGCCTCGGCGGGCCTGCGGCTGGTGGCCGACCCGCTGCCGGATCTCGCGGCGCCGGTGGACACGCTGGTGATCGCGGGCGGCCCCGGCGTCGTCGCGGCCTGCGACGACGCCGCCCTGGTGGCCTGGGTGCGGGCCCGGGCGGGCCGGGCCCGCCGGGTCGCCTCGGTCTGCACCGGCGCGTTCCTGCTCGGAGCGGCGGGGCTCCTCGACGGGCGGCGGGCCGTGACCCATTGGAAGCATTGCGGCGCGCTCGCCGCGCGCTACCGGCGCGCCCGGATCGAGCCCGACCCGATCTTCGTGCGCGACGGCCCGGTCTGGTCCTCGGCGGGGGTCACGGCGGGCATCGACCTGACCCTGGCGCTGGTCGAGGAGGATCTCGGCCGCGCGACCGCCCTGGCGGTGGCGCGCCACCTCGTGATGTTCCTCAAGCGCCCCGGCGGGCAGGCGCAGTTCAGCGCGGCGCTGGCCCTGCAGGCGGGCGAGGAGCGGTTCGGGCGGCTCCACGCCTTCATAGCGGACAACCTGTCCGGCGACCTGTCGCTGCCGGCGCTGGCCGCGGCGGCCGGGATGAGCGCGCGCAGCCTGAGCCGGCACTATCTGGAGGCGACCGGCCTCACCCCCGCCAAGGCCGTGGAGCGCCTGCGGGTGGAGGCGGCCCGGCGGGCGCTCGCCGAGACGGCGCAGCCGGTGAAGCGCATCGCCCGGACCTGCGGCTTCGGCTCCGAGGAGACGCTGCGGCGCAGCTTCCTGCGGCACGTCGCGGCGACGCCGCAGGCGTATCGGGCGCGGTTCGGCGGGTGAGGGGGGACTAGACCGTGTCGCGGCGTTCGAGGGCCGCCAGGATCGTCTCGCGCACGCCGTCGCGATGGTCGTGGATGTCCGCGTTCGGGATGCGGAGCAGGGCGAAGCCGAAAGATTCGAGGATTTCGGTCCGCAGGGCGTCTCGGACGAGCTCGGCATCGGTGGAATGCGTTGCCCCGTCCACTTCGACGATGAATTTGGCCTCTATGCAGGCAAAATCGACGATGTATCGGTCGATTGGGTGCTGGCGGCGGAATTTCCAGCCGTTCAGGGCGCGGTTTCGCAGAACGCGCCAGAGCTTAGCCTCGGCGGATGTCTGAGTGCGGCGCAGCGTGCGGGCGCGCGGGATCGATCTGGTCACCGCTCGGTTCCGGCAGGGCGATCGCGGATCCGGCGGATGATACGGAGGCCTCGCTTGCGCGGGCCTGACCCGAAGAAGCGCTCGGGTCCGCGACGGCACCGGTCCAGACCGGCGCGACGCGCCCCCTCTCCCGTGCGGGAGAGGGTTGGGGTGAGGGGCGAGGCCGCTCAGGATCGAGCACGTGATCGACGCGCCGTCAGGGCGCGCCTGTATCGGACGGACCTGATCCCTCACCCTGCCCCTCTCCCGCACGGGAGAGGGGCCCCGCGCTTGATCGCGCCGCCACGGCGCCGCGCACGATGGGTGTGTCCAGTCGCCGTCCCCGCAGCGGGGGGAGGGGAGGGGCGTCGTGCTCATCGAGAACCGTCGGGCCGACATCCTACCCCCGCTGGCCGAGCCAGTCGGCGATGCCCGACCCAAGCAGCTTCTGGGCCTTGCCGCCGACGAACACGCCGACATGGCCGCCGGGCAGCCCCATCTCGGTGTAATCCGCGGTGCCGATCTTGTCCTTCAGCGCCTGCGAGGTGGCGGGCGGGATGATGTGGTCGTCCTGGGCGAAGACGTTCAGCACCGGGCAGGTGATGGCCTTCAGATCCACCGTCCGGCCGCCGAGCTCGAAGGCACTCTGGACCAGCTTGTTGTCCTGGTAGAGATCCTTGAGCCACTGCTTGGCCGCCTCGCCGGGATGGTCCGGACGGTCGGCGATCCACTTCTCCATGCGCAGGAAGTTCAAAAACTTCTTCTTGTCGTCGAGGGCGTCGAGCAGGTCGAGGTTGTACTTCGTCAGGGTGCGCATCGGCGTCATCATGGAGAACACCGAGCCCATGAAAGCGCCGGGCAGGGAGCCCTGCGCGTCGATCAGCCGGTCCACGTCCTCGGGCGTCAGCGAGCGCGTCCAGACATTGATGAAGCCGTGGCCGGCGCGGGCATCCCGGGCATCGGCATGGAAGTCGATCGGCGTGATGGTCAGCACCATCGCGTTGACGGTCTCGGGGTAGAGCGCCGCGTAGCAGGTGGTGAAGACCCCGCCCTCGCAGATCCCGAGCAGGCTGATCCTGTCGCGCTTCGCCGCCTCCTGGATGACGGCGACGCACTCGGCGAGGTAGCCGTCCACGTAATCGTCGATGGTGACGTAGCGGTCGGCCCGGCCGGGATTGCCCCAATCGACCACGTAGAGGTCGAGGCCGAGGTTCAGCAGGTTGCGGACCAGCGAGCGGTCCTCCTGCAGGTCGGCCATCGTGTAGCGGCCGATCAGGCCGTAGACGATCAGGACCGGCGGCAGGCCCTTGCTCTCGGCGAGGGGCCGGTAGCGGTAGAGCCGGACCTTGTCCTGGCTCCAGACCAGATCCTTCGGCGTGGTGGCGATCGCGACGTCGGCGTCGCTGACATCGGCGAACAGCTTGGCCCCCTCGCTGATCCGGCGGCCGAGGGTGCCGACCTCGGCCAGCAACGCGGCGGGGGTGAGATTCAGCGGAGCGGCCGGCCCCTTCGGGCTTTCCTGGTCAGCCATGGGCTTCCTTCCCGACCTCTGAACCACCTGCCTTCGCGACCTTGCCGGCCTGCCGGCGCTCGCGGCGGAGCGCCCGCACCTCGCGGCGCAGCTCGGTGAGGCTCTTGTGGACGTCGTCGAGCTCGGCCCGGGTCGGCTGGCCGTAGAGCTCGGACAGGAAGGCCGCGACGTCCTGCTGGGCGAGCCGCAGATCGGTGGAGGCCCGCAGCACCGCCCGCTGCGAGGCCAGGAACTTGTCCGAGCGCTGGACCTCCAGCAGGACCGCGTTGGCGGTCTCGATCCAGCGCGTCATCATCTCCCGGGCGGAGGCGAAGCTCTCGCCGCGCTCGGCGCGGGCATTGGCCTCCTGGGCGAAGGTGCCGGCGGCGCGGGTCCAGGCGTCGAGCATCACGGCCTGATGCTCGCTCTGCGCTCGCCGCAGCGTCGCCCAGGCGGTGAACAGGGCCGCGTAGCGTCGCTCGGTCTGCCACAGGTCGGCGAGCTGCGGACCCTCGGCCATGCGGGTCAGCGCGGCGTCGAACTCGCCCGAGCCGCCGAGCCAGGCCTGGGGATCGAAGATCCGGGCGAGCACCGCCCCGGCGGTCGGGTCCGGCGCCCCGGGGCCGCCCTGGAGCGATGTCGCGAGTGTCTGCGAGAGGGTGTTGGCGGCGGTCCAGGCCTCGGTGAGCTTGGACTGGGCGGCAGCCATGCCGGCGAGATCGGGCGCCGGAAAGGTCGGCCAGCCGAAGCCGGGCGCGGATGGCCCCAGACCCTGCGTGAAGAAGCCCGTGCCCGCCCGGGTCCAGAACTCGCCCATCGCCCGGAACGCGTCGAACTGGTCCATGCTGGCGTTTCTCCTCACAGCCCTAGGGCTGAAACGTCGCCTCCGTCCTTGCGAGCGGAGCGAAGCAATCCAGCAGCGTCTCGCTCGGCGAGGTCGCGCTGCCCTGGGTCGCTTCGCTGCGCTCGCGATGACGGCGTGGCCGGGACTGGCCGAGCGGCAGTCCAGCGCCGCTTCCGCCCTCACGCCGCCGGGCGTGCCTCGCCCAGCGCCTCGGCGTAGATCGCGAACGCGTCGTCGTAGGTGACCTCGCGCGGGTTGTTCACGAGGAGCCGCGTCTGCTTCATCGCGTCGGAGGCCATGCGCTCCAGGTCCTGCCGGGCGACGCCGACCTCGGCGAGGGACGCCGGAACCTTGCAGTCGCGGCAGATCGCGTCGAGGCTCTCCACGAAGCGCTTGGCGGCCTCGGACGGCGGCAGATCCGCGGCCGCGGGATCGAGGATCGGCGCCAGCTCGGCGTAGAGCGCCTCCGCGTGCGAGAGGTTGAAGCGCATCACCCCCATCAGCACGAGCGCGTTCGAGAGCCCGTGCGGCACGTGGAAGATCGCCCCGACCGGGTAGGCCAGGGCGTGGACCGCCGCCACCGGCGCGTTGGCGAAGGCCATGCCGGCGAGCATCGAGCCGAGCAGCATGCCGGAGCGCGCCTCGAGATTCGCCCCGTCCGTGCAGGCGGTGCGGATGTTGGCCGAGAGCAGCGCCAGCGCCTGCTTGGCGAGCTGGTCGGAGATCGGGTTCTTCTTGTTCTTGCTGGTGAAGGCCTCGATGGCGTGGACCATGGCGTCGATGCCGGTCGCCGCGGTGACGTGGGACGGCAGGCCGAGCGTCAGCTCCGGGTCGAGCACCGCCCAGTCGGGCAGGAGTTTCGGGGCGACGACGCCCTTCTTCTCGGTGGTCGGCGTCGTGACGATCGAGATCGGCGTCACCTCCGAGCCGGTGCCGGCCGTGGTCGGCACGAGGATCAGCGGCAGGCGGTCGCCCGTGGCGAGGCCGACGCCGTAGATCGCGTCGAGCGGCTCGTCGGACTTGGCGAGGTAGGCGACCAGCTTGGCGGTATCGAGCGCCGAGCCACCGCCGATCGACAGGACCAGATCGGTCCCGAGCTCCCGGGCGCGCTTGGCCGCCGCCTCGATCACCGTGGAGGGCGGATCGGCCACCACGTCCTCGTAGACGTCGAGGCTGACGCCGGCCGCCGCCAAAGCCGCCTCGGCGGCCTGGGTCAGCCCGGCGCCGCGCACGCCCTTGTCGGTGACCAGCAGGACGCGCTTCGCCCCGAAGCGGCCGACGATCTCGGGCAGCTTCTTGGAGGCGCCGGCCTCGAACAGCACGTTCGGCGTGGTCTGGAAGGTGAACGGGTTCATCGCGCTGCCCTGTCTTGGTCCCGACCCAACTGCGACACCAGCCTCACTCGGCCGGCTCGAAATCCTTCACCTTGGCGCGCAGCTCGTCGACCAGCACGCGGGTGTTTTCGGAATAGTCGATCGGGACCGCCACGAGGTGGACGCCGCCCGCCGCGAAGGCCCGATCGAGGGTCGGCACGAGGTCGTTGACCGACTCGACCCGGTGGCCGGTGGCCCCGTACGACTTGGCGTAGAGCACGAAGTCCGGGTTGCTGAAGGTCATCCCGTAATCGGCGAACTTGTCGACCGCCTGCTTCCAGCGGATCATCCCGTAGGCCGAGTCGTCCAGCACCAGCACCACGAGGTTGAGCTTGAGGCGGACCGCGGTCTCCATCTCCTGGCTGTTCATCATGAACCCGCCGTCGCCGCACACCGCCATGACGCGCCGGTTCGGGTAGAGCATCGCCGCCATCATGGCCGAGGGCAGGCCCGCGCCCATCGTGGCCAGCGCGTTGTCGAGGAGCAGCGTGTTGGCGACGTAGGTCCGGTAGTTCCGGGCGAACCAGATCTTGTACATCCCGTTGTCGAGGCAGACGATGCCGTCCTCGGGGATCACCCGGCGCACGTCGCGCACGAGCCGCTGCGGCGTCACCGGGAACCGGTCCTCGCCGGCCCGGTCGGCGATGTGGCCGAGGATGTGCTCGCGCAGGTGGAGCAGGGCGCCGGCGTTGGGGAGCTTGCCGTCGAGTTGGTCGGCGAGCAGCTTCAGGGTGGGGCCGAGGTCGCCCACCACCTCGGCGTCGGGATAGTAGACCTGCTCGACATTGGCCGGCATGTAGCTGATGTGCAGGACCTTCTGGTCGTGCTGGCCCATGAAGAAGGGCGGCTTCTCGATCGTGTCGTGGCCGATGGCGATGATCAGGTCGGCCCGGTCGATCGCCTCGTGGACGTAGTCGCGCTCGGAGAGCGCCGCCGTGCCCATGTAGAGGTTCGTGCCGCTCGCCACCGTGCCCTTGCCCATCTGGGTGGTGAAGAACGGGATCTGGGTCCGCTGCACGAAGCCGCCGAGTTCGCCGGTGGCCCGGGGGCGGCTCGCGGCGGCGCCCAGCATGATCAGCGGGCGCTCGGCCTTCAGGATCATGGCGGCGGCGCGCGCGATGGCGGTGGGATGGGCCACCGGGATGTCGATCGGGTGCGAGGGCACGAGGTGGGCCTCGGCCTCCTCGGCCGCGATGTCCTCGGGCAGCTCCAGCAGCACCGGGCCCGGCCGCTCCTCGGTGGCGACCCGGAAGGCGTCGCGCACGATGGTGGGGATCGAGGAGGCCGAGACGATCTGCCGGGCCATCTTGGTGATCGGCTTCATGGAGCTGATCACGTCGACGATCTGGAACTTGGCCTGCCGCGACGACAGGATGCCCTTCTGGCCGGTGATGATGATCATCGGCATCGCGCCGAGATGGGCATAGGCGGCGCCGGTGGAGAAGTTCAGGGCGCCGGGACCCAGGGTCGAGAGGCAGACGCCGGGGCGGCCGGTGAGGCGGCCATGGGTGGCGGCCATGAAGCTCGCCGCCTGCTCGTGGCGGGTCAGGATCAGCTCGATCTTGGAGTTGCGCAGGGATTCGACGACGTCGAGATTCTCCTCGCCGGGAATCCCGAAGATTCGGTCGACCCCCTCGTTCTCGAGGGCGGCGACGAGGAGATCTGAACCCTTGGGCATGCGAAGTCTCGCTGATGCAACGGCGTTCCCGGAACGCCCCGTCCACTTCCGGAACTCTGATCGCGACGCTGTGAACGGCCCGGCACCCGGAAACGCCCCGCGAATACTCGGTTCGTTAGAGGGCTCGCCTATAGAGTGGTCAAGGGCCGTTCGGGCCCGGGACGTCACAGAGCGGGGCCGATGCTACCGTATGGAAATCGCTCCCGGCTCGGGGGGGAGACCTGTACGGCCGCGGCCGCCCTGCATGCCGCGATGGGACATCGATGGATCGCATCGAGAGCGACAGGACTGCCCCGGAAACCGGCGTCTCCGACGCCCCGGGTATGGACTCGGTGCTCGCGCCGGTCGCGGAGTTTCCGCGGATCGACCTCCGCGTGGGCGTCGAGGCCTGGGACAAGCGCCGCAAGGCCGGCAAGCGGCTGCGCGCCGAGGTGCCCCATGCGAGCCAGGCCACGCTGGATCCCGGTCCGGACCGGCCCGACCCGATCGCTCTGATCGAGGCCGCGCATAAGGGCCGTCAGCCGCATCTGATCCCCTTGCGGGTCGCCCGGATGGCATCCTCGCCCTTCGCGTTCCTGCGCGGGGCCGCCCATGTCATGGCCTGGGACCTGTCGCGCGGGCCGCGCAGCGGCATCGACGTGGTGATGAACGGCGACGCGCACACGGATAATTTCGGCCTGTTCGGTACGCCGCAGCGCGACGTCGTCCTCGACCTCAACGATTTCGACGAGGTCACGATCGGCCCGTGGGAATGGGATCTCAAGCGCCTCGCGGCCGGCCTCGCGGTCGCCATCGCGGATGCGGGCGCGCCGGCGGCCGAGCGGCGCGCGGCCGTCATGGAGGCGGTCTCCGGCTACCAACACACGATGCGGCGCCTGGCGCCGCAGGGCTCCCTCGACGTCTGGTACCAGACCACGCGTGCCGACGCGCCGCACATCGCCGGGTTGCAGATGGATGCCGAGGCCCGGGCCGTGGTGCGGCGGGCCGTCGACAAGGCGCGGCGGCGGAACAACCGCAGCCTCCTCGCCCAGGTCGCCGAGCGGCGCACCGACGGCAGCTGGCGCCTGCAAACCGATCCGCCGATCCTGACGCCCGTGGACGAGGCGACCCGCGAGGGCGTCGTCACCGGTCTGGAGCGCTACGCCGAGACCCTGCCGCGGGAGCGGCGCTTCATGCTCGACCGCTACCACGTGGTCGATGTCGCCCATCGGGTCGTCGGCGTGGGCAGCGTCGGGACCCGCGCCTATCTGGCGCTGCTGTTCGGCAATTCCGACGCGGACGCACTCTTCCTCCAGGTCAAGGAGGCGGTCCGTCCGGCGCACGCGCCGTACCTGCCGCGGGTGCCGGCGCCCTTTTCCGGGCACGAGGGCGAGCGCGTGATCTACGGCCAGCGCCTGCTCCAGGCGGTGGGCGATCCGCTGCTCGGCTGGACCAGCATCGCGGGCCGCCCGTTCTACGTCCGGCAGATGAAGAACCTGAAGGGCGCGATCCCGCTGGCGCGGATGTCCGGCGCGCCGCTCCTGACCTTCTCGTACGCCTACGGCACGCTCCTCGCCCGTGCCCATGCGCGGACCGGCGATGCGGCGGCGATCGCCGGCTATTGCGGCAGCGGCAAGCACGACGACCTCTGCGCGGCGATCGCCGACTGGGCTGCGGCCTATGCGGAGCGCAATGCGGCCGATTTCGCGCTGTTCCGCGCGGCGATCGCGAGCGGCCGCCTGGAGACCGCGGACGATCCCTGCCTGTGAGCGCCGAGCTCAGATGATGCCGGGGGCCGGCGGTTCGTGGGCCAGCCGGACCAGCAGATCCCGGAGCCAGCGATGGGCCGGGTCGTGGTCGTACGAGGCGTGCCACAGCATCGACACGGCCACGTCGTCGAGGGGCACCGGCACGGGGCTGACGCTGAGCGCGAGAGCGTTGGCGAAGGAGGTGGCGAGCCGGGCGTGCATCGTGGCGATCACCGGCGCCGCCCGGACCATGAACGGGACGACGAGGAAGCGCGGGGTCGTCACCGCCAGGGTGCGCGAGCGGCCGATCAACGCGAGGGCGTCGTCGACCACCCCGTGGGCGGTTTCGCGCAGGGACGTCAGCACGTGGGGGAAGCGCAGGTAGTCGTCCAGCCCGATCGGCGGCTCCAGGCCGATCAGCGCGGCGTTGAACAGCACCACGTAGCTGTCGCGGTAGAGGAGGCGCTGCTTGTGGTGGAGCTGCCCCTCGGAGAACAGACCGATGGCGAGATCGACCTGGTCGGCGTCGAGTTCGTCGAGGATCCGGGTCCGGTCGACCGAGCGCAGCAGGAGCCGGATGCCGGGCGCGTCCCGGCGGAGTTGCGCGATCAGCCGCGGCCCGAGCAGCGCTTCGACGCTGTCCGGCAGGCTCACCGTGAAGCTGCGCTCGACGGTGGCCGGGTCGAACCGCTCCTCCCGATGCACCAGCGCCTGCACCTGCCGGAGGGTGGCCCGCAGCGGCTCGGCGATCTTGAGGGCGCGGGGTGTCGGCCGCATCCCGTCCGGCGCCCGGGTCAGGAGTTCGTCGTCGAACAGGCGTCGCAGGCGGGCGAGGCTCGAACTCATCGCCGACTGACCGATCCCCACCCGTGCGGCCGCCCGCGTGACGCTGCGCTCGTCGAGCAGCGCATCCAGGGCGACCAGCAGGTTCAGGTCGATCCGGCTGAGATCGATATGGTCAATGGCCACGGGCGGCGCGATCGATGAGGATTCGGACCGCCGACATAGCAGACGCGGCCGCTTCCCCGTCATCCCGGTGTTGCTGCGCGGAGCCCGGGATCCGGACGCGCCGACCGCGGCACCGGATTTCCGGCGCGCCCGCGGCGCCCCGGAATGACGGCTCGGCGGCGGGCGGGAGTCCGCGACGGACAGGCCCTGTCCCGCCTGCCGCGCCGCCCGCATCTTGACAATGTTCCTATTTTGTGCTTCCTGACCGCACCTGTCCGCGGTGGCCCGGGAGCGATCCCGGGGCGTCCTTCGGGGGCCCGCCCGGTGGCTGACCGGGCGGGTCCGGGGGCGGGGCGGCGCCCGCGTCGGTGGCTTTCAGCCGCCATCGCCCCGGGCGGCGGACCGGTGCGGGGCGTGTCTCGGAAGCGGGCGTGAGACCGGGCGGCAGTTTGCCCGGCGGGGTCGAGGAAATGCCCCCGCGCCGACCCGCCTCTGGGCCGACCCTGAGCGACCTGCGGACCCGCCCACTACGAGGCGGGGGGCGGCTGGAAGGCCACGGCGCTGATGCGGGTTCCGGAGGTGCGGGCACGGCGTGCCTGGGCCTCGCCCGAGACCGCTAACAGGGAGTCGCAGGACCGGGGCGCTGGAGACGCCGCGACGAGAAAGACGGCACCGGCCGGGGCAGGCGCCCGGTCGATGCCGCGGGGCGCCGCGGGGATCGGATCCCGCGCGACTTTGGCCGACACCTGGGTTCCCGCGGCGTCCCGCGTCCCTCGTGTTCGCTCCCGGGCCATGCCCCCGGCGCCGCCGGCGCGCGGGGACGATGACGCACATCCGAAGCTGGCCCCGCATCCCGAGGTGCCGGAGCGCGGCGACCTCGGGAGAGCCCTCCACAGGTCGCGCGCGTCCTGGAAGCCGCCTTCGAGGCCCGCCGGCGCGGGTGCTTCAGGATGCGGCGCCGGGCGGGAGCGGTGTTCCGCGCCCCCCGATCCTCAAACGGGCAGCGGCTCCCGCGGCTCGGTGTGATCAAAGAGCCGGGGCGGCGCGATCGCGTCCCGGGCCCCCATCCGGGCGACGAGATGATCGCGACCCGCAGGGCGTTGGCGATGATGGTCAGCGTCGGGTTCACGGCGCCGATCGACGGGAAGAAGCTGGCATCGGTCACGTAGAGGTTGTCCAACTCGTGCGCCTGCAGTTCGGATCGAGCACCGACGTCTTCGGATCCTCGCCGAACCGCAGGGTCCCCGCCTGGTGGGCCGTCCCGCCGATCGGGACGTTCTTGCCGAGATAGAGCGAGCGGTCGAACAGGTGCGGGTGGATGTCGGTGAAGCTGCAGATCTCGCGCAGCTTCTGCCGGAGCCGCTTGTGCGCCTCGACGTTCGTCTCGGTGAGGTCGAGATGGACCTTGCCGTCCTTGTAGAAGATCCGGTTCTGCGGGAGCGGCACGTCCTCCGAGGTCAGCCAGAAATCGACGGAGTGCTTGGCGATCCAGTCGAAGGGCTTGTCGGGGAACCATTGCAGGAAGCCCGGCAGGCCCTCGCCGTGGATCTGGGCCCCGTCCGATTTGCCGACCATCTGGATGTGGCCGAGGGGGAACTCCCAGCCGTCCTTCGGGTCCGGATCGCCGAAGTAGAAGTCGTTGAGGCCGAGCGTCTTCTGGAATCGGGTCGGATTCGGGACCTTCGAGATCGCCAGCACCGTCGAGTTGTTGTGGCGCATGTAGTTGCGCCCGACCTGATCGGATCCGTTGGCGAGGCCGTTCGGGTGTCGGTCGCTGGCCGAGCGCAGCAGCAGCAGCGCCGAGGAGAGGGCGCCGCAGGCCACCACGACGAGGTCGGCCGAGGCCTCGAAGGGCGCGCCGTCGCGCGCGCCGACGATGCCCGTGACGGTGCGGCCGGAGGGGTCGGTGACGAGGCGCTCGACATAGGTGCGGGTGAGCAGCGTCAGGTTCGGGCAGTCCCGCAGGGCCGGGTCCACCACCATGGTCTGGGCATCGGACTTGCCGTTGGTGGGGCAGGGGAATCCGTCGAAGGATTCGCACTTGATGCAGGGCGAGGTCGGCACCGCGCGGCCGTCCTTCTCCACCAGCCGCACGCCCACCGGCAGGTGGAACGGGTGGTGGCCGGCCCGCTTCAGGTTGTCGAACAGCTCCTGGATCCGCGGCTCGTGCGCCACCGGCGGATGGGCGTAGGGCTTCGTCGACCAGGGCTCGGTCGGGTCCTCGCCGCGCAGCCCGTGGACGTGGAACAGCTCCTCGGCCGCCTGATAGTACGGCTCGAAGACGTCGTAGCCGACGGGCCAGGCCGGCGCGACGCCGTCCTGGTGGCGGATCTCGGAGAAGTCCTTCTCGCGGAGGCGGAAGAGGATCGATCCGTAGAACTTCGAGTTCCCGCCGACATAGTAGTGAAGGCCAGGGTGGAAGCTCTTGCCGTCGGAGGAGTACCACGTCTCCTTGGCCTGGTAGTAGCCGTCGACGATCACCGCCTGACTGTCCCAGTTCCGCGGCTCCCGCAGCAGGTAGTCGCCGCGCTCGACCAGCAGGATCCGCTTGCCCGTCTGGGCGAGGCGCCACGCCATCGTGCCGCCGCCGGGACCGGACCCGACAATGATGACGTCGTAGTGCTCACCGGGCATGTCGCGTCTCCGTCCGGACCTGCGTCCTGGCAGGCAACTCGCGAGCCGCTTTTCGGATCACCTCACGGTTCCGTTAAGCGCGCGCCGTGTCCCGGGCTCCGCGAAGTCTGCAACCGGCGGTTAAGCGCCTTTCCCAACGCGGCCTTCAGCTTCGGCTGCGATCCTGCGGCGGACCGGCCTGAAGCCGGGGAGGCCGGAATGATCGACATGATGGCGCCTATCCTGGCGCTCCTGACAGCGGCCGCGCTGGGCCTCGGCCTCTGGCGCGTGCGCGGAACGCGGCGCGCCGAGCGCGAGACCGAGCGGCTGCAGGACCGCATCTGGCGGATCAGCGAGAGCGAGGACCGCTATCGCGCCCTGGTGGCCGCCACCACCGAGATCATCGTCCAGCGCGATGCCCGCGGGCGCATCACCTACGCCAACGAGGATTTCGCCCGCCTGCTCGGCCGCGAGCCGATCGCGCTGATCGGCTCTCAGGACGATCTCGAGATCCTCGACCGCAACGCCGTGGAGATCGGGCCGGACGGGGTCCGCCGCCTGGAGGCGCAGGTCCGGGCGGCGGACGGGCGGGCGCGCTGGTTCGCCTTCGTGGAGATGCCGGTGGCGCACGGCGACGCGACGCACTGGCTCCGCGCGGGCCGGGACGTCACCGCGCGGGTCGAGGCGATCCGCAGCCGCGACGCGGCCCTGGAGCGCGCCGAGGCGGCGAGCGTCGCGAAATCCCGCTTCCTGGCGACGGTGAGCCACGAGATGCGGACGCCGCTCAACGGCATCCTGGGCATGGCCGACCTCGTGCTCGGAACCGAGCTGAACCCCGAGCAGCGCACCTACGTGGAGGCGGTGCGCACCAGCGGCCAAGCGCTGCTCGGCCTGATCGACGGGGTCCTCGACTTCTCGCGGATCGAAGCCGGGCGCCTCGACCTCGCGGCCGAGCCCTTCGACCTGCCGGCCCTCTCCGAGGGCGTCGTCGAGCTGCTCGCGCCCCGCGCGCAGGACAAGGGGATCGAGATCGCCCTCGACGTGACCGAGGACTTTCCGGCCGCCGTTCTGGGCGACGCCGACCGGGTGCGGCAGATCCTGATCAATCTCGCGGGCAATGCCATCAAGTTCACCGAGCGGGGCGGCGTCGGCGTCAGCCTGAGCTTCGTGCGGACCGCAGCCGGCGGCGAGGTCGTGCTCGCCGTGGCCGATACCGGCCCAGGCATCCCGGAAGAGAGGCTGCCGATCCTGTTCGAGGAATTCGAGCAGGGCGACGGCAGCGCGAGCCGCAGCCATGAAGGCACCGGTCTGGGTCTCGCCATCACGCGGCGTCTGGTGACCCGCATGGGCGGCCGGATCGAGGCGGAGTCGCGCCTCGGGCGGGGTTCGACCTTCCGGGTCCTGTTGCCGCTGGCCGAGGTGGCCGGCATCGGTGACGGCGGACGGGTCCCATTGCCGCCGCTCTCCGCGCGACGCTGTCTGATCGTCGCCGACTCGCCGTTCCAGGCGCCGTACCTCGCCCGCAGCCTGTCCCGGGCCGGAGCCGCCACCGTGATCGTCGACAGCCTCGAGTCGGGCCTCGACGCCCTGTCGGGCGCCGCCTTCGACGTGGTGCTGGCCGACCGGGCGCTGGGCGACGGTGCCGTGCGGCAGATCGCCGATGCGGCGCGGGCCTGCGGGGTTCGCACGAGCCTCGTGCTCCTCTCGCCGTTCGACCGGCGCGGCTTCGGGGCGCCCGGTGCGGCGGGCTTCGACGGCTACCTGATCAAACCGGTCCGCCCGCGCTCCCTGTTCGAGCGCCTGCACGCATCGACGGGCCCGGTCGAGGCCGCAGCCGCCCCGCCCGAGGCCCCCTCGCATACCGGCAGCCACCTTCGGGTCCTGCTGGCCGAGGACAATCCGATCAACGCCCTGCTGGCGACCCGGGCGCTGGAACGGCTCGGCGCCACGGTGGTCCATGCGGCCGACGGCGTCGAGGCCCTCGAGCGGTTTGAGTCGGACGGCCCCTTCGACCTGGCGCTAATCGACGTGCGGATGCCGCGCCTCGACGGGCACGAGACCGCCCGGCGGATCCGCGCGGCCGAATCGGGCTGCGCGCACCGGCTCCATCTCGTCGCACTGACCGCCAATGCGGGCCGCGAGGACGAGATCGCCGCCCGGGCAGCCGGCTTCGACGGGTTCCTGGCCAAGCCGCTCAATCTGAAGCTGCTCCCCCCGCTGCTGGAGCGCCAATCCGCGCGCGCGGCCTGAGGGCGCGCGTTGACAGGCGGGCGAGTCCCGCGCCAACAGGACGCCCATGTCGACAGCCAGCCCTCTGCCGCCCGCACCGCGCTCGTCGAGCGGCGCGCTTGCCGCCTGGGGCATCGCGGTCCTCGTGATCGCCACCGTGCTCATCGGCGCCCTGGCGCCCGCCCGTCACCCAGCACCGCTGCGCTCGGCGGCCGAGGATCCGGCCTGCCTCGAATGGAGCGATGGCTGCAAGGTTTGTCAGCGGCTCGCAGACGGCCCGGCCTGCTCGCTCCCCGGCTTCGCCTGCCAGCCCGGCGCGCTGCAATGCCTCCGCCGCCGCGAGGGCTGACGCCGCACCCGCGCAGACCGGCCGATCCGGGCGCCTCGGCGGAGCGGCTCAGAAGTGCGGGAGGACCGGTCCTGCGTTTCGCGCCGAGCCCGAATGGACGCCTGCACCTCGGCCACGCCTACTCGGCGC
>NZ_BACT01001018.1:0-4338 GCF_000333255.1 Methylobacterium sp. B1
GCGGCAGGCGCACCAGCTGCTTCCGGTCGCTCACGTCGAGCGCCGTGCCGTTGAGGGCGACGGGGCGCCCCTCCGTCGAGAACCGGATCTCCATCGTCAGCGACAGGGTGCGAACCGTGCCGTTCGGCCGGATCACCCGCACGATGACCTCGCGCGGGACATGCCCCTGCCGGATATCGGTCAGCGCCGGCATCAGGTGCCGATCCTCCGGGTGGATCAGACTGAGCAGCAGGTCATAGCGCGCCTTCGCGGCATTCGGCACCAGACCGAGCAACCGGTAGAATCCCGGAGACCAGATCTGCTCCCCACCCGCGAAGACCCAGCTCCACGCACCGCTCATCCCACGACTTTCCGTGAGAGTCAGGAACTCTCCCGAAGAAAATGTCAGAGCGCTTAAAGCAGTATGGAACATCTCAGCACCGCGCGGACCATATCATCGTTCCACACATCCGAACAAGGGATTTTTATTGCGATTAATTCATAATTAAGCTCAATGTTCAAGCAATAATGTAAAATGTTTTGCGGAATCTATTTTACAATACAGCATTCCCATCCAATCCGACCCAGATCATCGTGATGCAGCCCATGACCTGCGAGCTTGCGCCTGCCACGCTCCGCTACACGGACATTCCGCCTGCGGAACCCTCATCCGCCCCCGCGGCGCGCCGCCTGAACCGCATCGCGACCGGCTCTCGATCAGTGCACCCGCAAAAGTTGGCACCGTGTCTCGCTCACGCATGTTTCAAAACAATGATCATCCGCGATAACATTGGATCTATTCCGAGCAAGAGGCTTGGCGACACCATATTTCCCCGAGCTATTCACTGAATATTGGATAAATCGCGATCCATATTCGTAACAAAGATATTTTAATACGCCGGGCCACAAGACGATTTCATAAATATTACGGAGCAAATATTTATTCTCATCACCTCGCGCCGGCGGCCATGGTCGCGTGTTCAATCGGTCGCCGGTCCGCACGGAGGGGCGCGGATCCGGGATCCGGTGCGGCCGCGCCGGCGGACGGTTGACAGGTCGGGCCGAACAATGCGGGGAGGTGGGCCGCACACCGGGAGGAACCGCATGAGGGTCGCCTGCATCGGCGAGTGCATGGTCGAGCTGTCCGAACGCCCGGACGGGACCCTCGTCCAGGGCTTCGGCGGCGACACGCTGAACACCGCGCTCTATCTCGCGCGTCTCGGCGTCAGGGTCGATTACGTGACGGCGCTGGGCGACGATGTCTGGAGCGACGCGATGGCGGCAGCCTGGGGCCGCGAGGGCATCGGCCTCGACCGGGTCCGGCGGCTGCCGGGCCGGATGCCGGGGCTCTACATCATCCGCACGGATGCCGCGGGCGAGCGCAGCTTCCACTACTGGCGTGATCGCGCCGCGGCCCGGGACCTCTTCACCGGGCCCGGCGCCGCCGAGACCGAGGCGGCACTGACCGGCTACGACCTCGTCTACCTGTCCGGCATCAGCCTCTCGCTCTACGGCGAGACCGGGCGCGCCACCCTGTTCGGGACGCTGGCGCGCCTGCGGGACCGAGGCGGTCGGGTGGCCTTCGACACCAATTACCGGCCCCGCGGCTGGCCCGACCACGACGAGGCCCGAGCGGCCTTCCGCGCGGCCCTGGCGCTGGCCGACCTGATCTTCGCCTCGGCGGAGGATCTGAACTGGCTCTTCGGCGCGGCGGGGGCGCACGAGGTGCTGCGCCATCGCGGTCGGGCCGAGATCGTGCTCAAGGCCTCCAGCGGATCCGGGCCCGTCGCCCGGGTGCTGCACGGGGCGGCCGACACCGCCGTGCCGGCCGGGCCGGCGGTGCGGGTCGTCGACACCACGGCCGCGGGCGACAGTTTCGCGGCCGGCTATCTCGCCGCGCGCATCGCCGGGCTGGCACCGGAGGCCGCCGCCGGCGAGGCCCATCGCCTCGCCGGGGCGGTGATCGGGCATCGCGGCGCCGTGATTCCCCGGGACGCGATGCCGGCACCCGCCGTCCGGCAGCCCGCTCCGGAGGCCTGAGGGTCGCCGGGACCGGGGGCCGCCCTGAGGCGGACAGGCGCAACCGCTACCTCTGCTCCCGGGGGACGATCCCCGCAGCTTCATCGCCGCGCGTGGTGCGGCCGAGAGGGCACCCGTGGCGCCGAGTCCCCCGCCGATTCCCCCGCCGATCCAGATTCCCGAGCCCGACGCCGCCGCGGGCGGCGGCGCCCCGAAGACGCGGGTCAGCGCGCGCGGCCGGCTGCGCACCTACTTCCTCACCGGGATCATCGTCGCCGGCCCCCTCGCCATCACCGCCTACATCACGTGGTGGTTCATCGCGCTGATCGATTCGTTCGTGAAGCCGCTGGTGCCGGCGAGCTACCTGCCGGACCATTACCTGCCGTTCTCGATCCCGGGCCTCGGCCTCGTGATCGCCTTCCTGGCGGTCACGCTGCTCGGCTTCCTCACGGCCAACCTCGTCGGCCGTTCGGTGATCGAGTTCGGCGAGGTCCTGCTGGCGCGGACGCCGGTGATCTCCGGCCTCTACAAGGGCCTGCGGCAGATCTTCGAGACCCTGTTCTCGGCCAACGGCACGTCGTTCCGCACGGTGGGGCTGGTGGAGTTCCCCGTGAAGGGCACATGGTCCGTGGTCTTCCTGTCGGCTCCCGCCGGCCACGAGGTCGAGGGCGCGCTGCGCGCCCGGGGCGCCCCCGCCGACGAACTCGTCGGCGTCTTCCTGCCCTGCGCCCCCAATCCGACCACGGGCTTCTTCTTCTACCTGCCCCGCGCCGAGGTGGTGGAACTCGCCATCAGCGTCGACGACGCCGCCAAGCTGGTGATGTCGGCCGGGGTGATCCAGCCCGAGGATCCGCAGGGGCGCCTCAACGCCATGGCGGCGACCCTGCGGACGGCCCAGCAGGCCGGCGGAACGGTGTCGCGTCGGGAGCCGCAGGACGCGTGAGGCCGCGCTTCCGGGCCAGGCCCGCTTCGGGCGCGGCGCCCGCCCGGCTCCGAGACCGACCCGTCAACGCGCGCAACACGGCGACCCGGTCGCGGCCGCCCGCGCGGCGTGACGCGCCGCCGGATTGCGTCGTCTCCCTCGGAAAGCCCCTGAAGGCGGGGCCGATGCCGCCTGCAGGGCGGACGAAAAAGGCCGGCCCGCACAGGTGCGGACCGGCCTGGAATGCCTTGGAAATCCCGTCCGTTCCGCGGCGGCTCAGCGCTGCAGCGAAGCCGTCTGCGGAGCGATGGTCGGCGGGGTCGCCTGCGCGACCGTCACGGCGCTGCGGGGGGGCGTCGGCCCCCAGCCGGCGGCGCATTGGAGCGTGAGGGCGAGACCCAGCGCGATGCACAGCCCGTTGGCGGCCAGCCAGAAGGGGCGGGCGGCCCGCCGCACGGCGGCCTGCAACTCGTCCGCGGTCTTGCCGGCCGCCTCGGCGGCGCGATCCGAGATCGGCAGCAGCCAGGGCTCGGTCGGCAGGGCTTGGATACCGGCCATCTCGTGGGAGCCCGGCAGGTTTTGGAACAGTCCGTTCGACATGTCCGTCCTCCAGATTCGTCCGTGATGTCCCGGCTTACCGGGCCATTCGTTCATCTCCAGTTAAGGGAAGAATATGGCTGATGCAAGATCGCGCGGCCTGTCCGGAGCCTGCCGGGCCGCCGCCAAGACGCGGCCAAGCTTCCGCCTAATCCCAACAAGTTCTTGATAAGATTGGTCTTTCCCGAGAGCCTGTGACATTGCGGCATCGGCCTCCCGGCTTAGCCGAGCGAGGGCGATTCCCGCCCCCACCGTTCAGGAACACCGGACTTTCCTGAACGAAACCGTTCATCCGGCGCCGATCAAGCGGATCGCAGCCTCGCGCTCGAACAGGTAGAGCAGCACCCGCAGCGCCTGCCCGCGGGGGCTCTTCAGTCCGGGGTCGCGCTCGACGATCATGCGGGCATCGTCGCGGGCGGCTTCCAGCAGGGCGGCATCGCTCTCCAGGCGGGCGAGCCGGAACGCGGCCATGCCGGATTGCCGGGTGCCCAGCACTTCCCCCTCGCCGCGGAGCTTCAGGTCGGCCTCGGCGATGCGGAACCCGTCCTCGCTCGCGCGCATCATCTCGAGCCGGGCCCGCGACACCTGCCCGAGCGGGCCCCGGTAGAGCAGCAGGCAGGACGAGGCCTTCGAGCCGCGCCCGACCCGGCCGCGGAGCTGGTGCAGCTGCGCCAGCCCGAACCGCTCCGCGTGCTCGATCACCATGATGGTCGCCTCGGGCACGTCGACGCCCACCTCCACCACGGTGGTCGAGACGAGGAGCTTGGTCTCCCCGGCGGCGAACCGGGCCATGGCGGCATCCTTCTCGGGGGCCGGGCATC
>NZ_BACT01001017.1:0-2827 GCF_000333255.1 Methylobacterium sp. B1
GTCGAGGCCCGGTCAGGCCTCGGTCGGTCCGCCCCCCCGCACGGAGGATTGCTGGGTGAGCGGGCTCAGCGGCGTCAGACCCCGTGCCCGCCAGTTGCGCAGGAGCCGCCATCCGACCCGCCGCCACGCGATCGACGGGACCGGCGAGGCCGGATCGACGAGGGCGCTGAGAGCCCGCGTGTAGTCGAGCACGAGGCCCGGGGTCCAGGTCATCGACCGCGCCCCGTTGCGCAGGAAGGCCGCCGCCCAGAATTCCGGCGTGGTCAGCGCCGCGGCGAGCTGCCGCCAGGGATGACCGCCGCGGCTGAACGCGCCCTCGACCGCGATGTCCAAGGCCTGGGCCACCGTGGTGGAGCAGTTGCGACTGATGAAATTGTAGGTGGTGTCGGCGCTGTAGTACGCCCAGAACGCCCGCAACCGGGCGGCGTCGATGCCGTTGAGCGTCACCGCCACCGTCGCCGGGCACCAATCCGCCACCTCCGCCTCGTGGGAGGGCAGAAAGCGTCCGGGCACGTCGTTCTCGGGGCCGGCCCGCAGGCTCGACCGCAGGTTGGCAGGCGAACGGTCGATCTCCACCGCGGGATAGTGGCTGATGTAGAGGTCGTCGCCCTGCTGCAGGGCGGCGTGGCCGGTGGAGAACCGCCCCGCCTTGTCGACGGAGGCGACGTAGCGCCGGATCAGCCGCTGGCCGGCGGGGGTCGTCGCCTGCCCGGTGGGGGTCCAGACATAGACCGTCAGGCTGCCGGGCTCGGCGTTGCCGACGGAGGCGGCCGGCTCGGCTGTGCCCAGGCGCCGGGTGCGCAGCCCGGCCAGCGCGAGGTTGGCCCCGTTCAGGATCAGGAACATCCCGATGCAGTAGCCCACCGTGCCGGCATACCAGGTCGGCCAGGGCTGGAGATGGAACAGGCCGAAGGCGATGCTGAGGCCGCCCAGGGCCACCGACATCCGCCAGCCGGAAAACTTCAGCAGGCTCGCGATCGTGATCCGGACCACGCCGTCCACCGTGAAGGCGATGCCGAAGATCATGGCGAGCAGGAAGGTGCTGTGCCGGGTGGCCATCATGATCAGCACCGCCATCACCGACAGCAGCACGCCCTTGAACAGGCGCAGCCGGCGGGCGGCGCCGAGTGCGGACAGGCCGGCGGCGAGGGAGCTCACGCCCTCCGCCAGCAGGATCAGGCCGAACCACCGGTCCGGAACGTGGAGCGCCCCGTCCAGGGAATCGATTGCCACGAGGATGCCGAGCGACGACCACAGCAGGCCCGTGGCGACGATCAGGTGCCAGTGGCGGCGGACCGCGGCCCGCCCGACGAGGAGCATCCAGAGGGGCGCCATCCGGCCGCCGGCGGCGTCCGCGCCGCCCGGTCCGGGCGCGTCGAGCGCCGAGAGCGCACGCGGGATGGAGGTCGAACACGGTCCGGACATAGGGGTCGCCCTCGAAAGCGCGCGTCAACGAGCCTCTCGCACAGATCCCGCCATGCCGTCACGGCCGGAGCGAGGCTCCCGACACGCACGAGGTCTGAGGAGCGCGCGAGGCGCACGATCGAGACGACGATCCACAACTTGCCTGAGGACTTTGTTAATCGCGGCCTCGCACGGGCTCCCGCGCCGGTCGCGGATGGCCGGGACGACGACCGTGCCGCCGCCTCGCCCGCGCCTCCCGCGGCCCGGCGGCATCCCGGATTGTCCCACGTCTCCGCGACTGATTCGGCCGCTGACAGCCTGTCATCGCGCGACCATTCGCAGTCATCGGCCGCAGGCCGCCGCAGCAAACGCCGCCACTGCGCAATATTTGCGAAGCCTCCCGAGATGGCAACCTCATGTTGCCTCGCAAGAACAGAATGTGTTCAAAGCACATCTTAAGATAAACCGTAGACAAATCGCACAGTTTTTGTATTGTTACGCGCCAATCTTGGCAGACTCGAAGCAATTCGGCGCACGATCGGGCGGTAAATCACGATCAAGAGTTCGGATTTGTCGGTGCGCTGGTGCTCAAGCTTCGTTTCTACGCACTGGGGGATACATGAATACGATCGAATTGAACGAAAAGGCCTCAGATCTGAACACAGATCTGATCAAGTGCACGGCTTCACTGGTTGCGGCTTACGTGTCCCGGAACGCGGTGGGGGTGGGGGACCTGCCGGTTCTGATCGATCAGGTGCATACGGCCATAACGGTCCTGCAGGGGAGCGCCTCGGGATCCGGTGCGGGCTGGACCGGCCCGACCGCCGCACAGATCGAATCCTCGATCCAGCAGGATGGCCTGATCAGCTTCATCGACGGCCGGTCCTACAAGACCCTGAAGCGCCACCTGACCGCGCACGGCCTGACGCCCGAGCGCTACCGGGCCAAGTACGGCCTGCCGGCCGACTACCCGATGGTCGCCCCGGGTTACGCCGCCAAGCGCTCGGAGATCGCCAAGGCGATCCAGCTGGGCCACAAGGCGGCCTGAGCGAAACCCGGTCCGCACCGCCCCTCGACGCCCCATCCGGGCGCCGAGACGGGTGCCGAGACGGGCGGGCGCGGATCCGGGCTGCGGGCCGGCGCGGCAGGATTGCCCCGTGGGGGCCCGCCGCGCGCGGGCGCGGCTCAGACCCGGGCGACGGCCAGGGTCCCGTCATCGATGGGAACGAAGCGGACGCCCGCCCGGCGCAACGCATCGACCGCGTGCAGGCGGGACCGGCTCCCCCGATGCTCGCTGTCCTCCTCCAGGCGCCGCACCGTGGAATGCGACAGGCCGCTCGCCTGGGCGAGATCCATCATCGACCAGTCGAGCAGGGCCCGGGCGGCGCGTAAATGGTGCCCGTGACGGAGTGCTCCAGGCCCT
>NZ_BACT01001016.1:0-5087 GCF_000333255.1 Methylobacterium sp. B1
GCATCCTCCGGACTCCTCAGCAGGCGCACCACCAAGCCGATGTCACGGTCGCTCAAGCGCGACCGGCCGATGCGGGAGGCTCTGCCGAAGGGGCTCCGTCGCAGGGTCAGTCCTCCTTCGCGAACGGGGGAGCTCGACCGGGTCACGGGGAGGATGGGCAACGACAGGCGGCGCATCGTTCGGCCACCGGCCGGCGCGACGGAGAGCGGATCGATGAGACGATACGTCCTCGCGACGGCGGCATTTATCTGTAGCGCGGTTCCGGCCGCCGCAAACGTGTGTGAGGCCGAGATGGGCCGCGCCTCGGCCCGTTACGGCGTGCCTCTCGGCGTCCTCTACGCCGTCGGCCTCACGGAGACGGGCAAACGCGGCTCGCTCCAGCCCTATGCCATGAACATCGAAGGAACGGCCTATTTCGCGACCGGGCCCCAGGACGTGCTCGCCCACTTCACCGAGGCGCGCCGCCGGGGCGCGCGCCTGATCGATCTCGGCTGCATGCAGATCAATCACCATTATCACGGCGGCAAGTTCGGCTCGGTCGAGGCCATGATCGACCCGCACGCGAACGTGGACTACGCGACGCAATTCCTCCGGGACCTGAAGAAGCGGGAAGGCAGCTGGACGATGGCCGTGGCGCGCTATCATGCCGGCCCGCACAACAACGCGGCGCAGAAGATCTATATCTGCCGGGTCGTGGCGAACATGGTGGTGACGGGTTTCGGCCAGTGGACGCCCGCCGCCACGCGCTTCTGCCAGTGAGAGCCGGAAGGCAGTCCGGAAGCGTCCATGGAACCAAGGGAAGAACCGGGGTCTTTCGCCAGAGGCCACCCGACACCTGACGATCACCGGGCAGGACGGCGGTCATCGTCCGTTCACCGGCCTGGAGGAGCCGCATGACCGACGCCCCAGAGCCGCCGGAAGCACCATCCGGGAAGATGGCCCTGCTGGTGGCCCTCACTCTCGCGGCCGTCGCCGCCGCCGCCTATGTCCTGATCCGTATGGATTAGTCCGGCCGTCGCCGCGCCGACGGACGATCCCGCTCCGTCGCTACAGGATTCGACAGCTCCCGTAGCTGACCTTGATCGCATTGCGCTCCTCGGGATTGAGCTGCGCCTCGACGAAGTTCAGCTTGTTCAGGTCGATCAGCAGGAAATAGACGCCGTTCTGGCATTTGATCGCGTTGCGCGGCGTGCGCTCATTCAGACGCGGCGAGGCGGTCTGACACTCGTAATAGTCGGAGCGTCCTGCCGAGATCACGGTCAGCAGGCCGCCGCTGGTGACCAGCGAGAACGTCCGGGCCTTCTGGGGCTGCGGCTTCGCCCCCTCCGGCGTGGCGGCATCGAGACCGACGGACGCCTCCTCCGTACACGTCATCGGACGGCGCAGCTGGGAGGCGGACGGCGTGATGCTCAGCAGGAGAAGCGCACCGGCGAGCGCTACCCGTTTCGCGATCATCGGCTAGGGATCCGTGATTCGTGGGTAGTTTCTACCCACAAGCTAGGCCTTTACCCGTCGGTGTAAATGCCGCCTGCTCGGGCGGAGAGGCCGATCAACAGATTTGCCCGCTCGTTCCATTTCACGGCGCGCGTGATTACGGGTCAAGCCGGTCTCGCCGAGGACGGCCACCCGGCTTCCGCGGCCGGCGAAACGGGCTCTACGCCTCCGGGACATCTGGATTGTCGTTGGCGGCCGCTTCGGCATCGCGCCGCGCCGCGATCTCCGTGCCGATTTCCATCAGCAGCAGCCGGGACAGGAGCTGCATCGTCGACGTGCCGTGTAGGGCCAGGAGTTGATGGGCCGCGATGGCCGTCTCCACCATGCGGTCAAAACCGTCTTCGTCGGACATGGCGGGGCGGTAACCTGGTTGAATGCCGAGCATACAACTTAAAGGTATGGATCGAGTTCGATCGCCCGCGCAGAAACAGGAGGCCCCATGATCCCGCCCGGCCAAGCCGACGTTCTGCTGAGGAGATTGGCCGAGGCACTCGAAAGTCCGGTCGAGATCTTCTTCCAGGAATCCGGCTCCGAAGCCGGAGGCGCGTCCGGATCGGACTGCGACCCGATGCCGACCCTGGAGCTGCTCCGCCTGTGGCATGCCTTGCGGGAGCCGCGGAGCCGGCAACGGGTCCTGGCGGCCGCTCGTCAGGAGGCCCGGACCCTGCGCGCGACCGGCGCGACGGACGCGGCGGCCGGCTGATCGAAGCCCGGCCGCGCAGCCGCCTTCAGAGGCTGCGGCGGCCGGGTCGCGCGTGCGCTGTCAATGGCTCGCGGACGGGGGCGCGGGTACGGCCGCGAAGGTCAGGACCGTCGCGGGGAGGGCGGGCGCCGCCGGTGCGGCCGGCTTGTCCTGCGGATCCGGCTTGTCCTGCTTTGCCATGCGCTTGTCGCGCTTCTCGTAGAAGGCATTGCCCCCGGCGACGGCCACGTAGTGCATGTTGGTGTAGGGGAACCGGTGGCCGGCGGTGTGGAAATACATCGCCTTCCCGACCTTCGGGTGGCGCTCGCCGGCCAGGACGGCATCGGCGGCATCGGCAACCTTCAGCAGGTCCTTCTCCTGCATCGGCTTGGTGAGCACGCCCGGCGCGAACTGTCCCGGCTGGCCGACAACCGCGCAGATGCCCCCCGGGAAGACCGCATTCTCGAGCCGGTTCATGACCACCGTCCCGACGGCGACCAGCCCGTCGCTGTCGCTCCGGTTCGATTCGAAATACATGGCGCGGCCGAGACAATCGCGCTCGGCATCGCTGACGACCATCGGCGGCTTGCGGTCGGGGATCGACCCCGTCGTGAGAACCGGCGAAGCGGTGTTGCAGGCCCCCAGGCCCCCGGCTACCGCCAGGACAATCAGTGCAGGACCGACCTTCGTCCTCTCGCTACCCTGCATGCATGTGCGCTCCGTGCTCCCCCCAGCCTGCCGCGTCGGGCGGTGTTCCGCTCCGACCGGGCGAAGGCCAAGCTTGACGGCACGTTCGCGGCGAGGATGTGGCGAGGGCGTTCCCGCCTCGGGGCCGGCCCTGAACCCGGGCCTCAGTGCTGGCCCTGGCCGGCGGCCAGGATGGTCACGCCCACGGCGATCACCGCGATGCCCGCCAGCATCGTCGGGTTGATCGCCTCGCCGTACAGCCACGCGCCGCCGAGCGCCGCGCCGATCATGCCGATCCCCGACCAGATCGCGTAGACGACGCCGATCGGCAGCAGGTCCATGCTGGTCGACATCAGCCACAGGGCGGTCCCGTATCCGAGGGCCACGATCACCGTCGGTCCCGGACGCGTGAAGCCTTCGGCGGCCTTCAGCGCCAGGGTGGCGGTGACCTCAGCGCCGATGGCGAGCCCGAGGATCAGGAACGGATTCATGGCACGGCGAATTTTCGGGCTGCACAGGCTGCGTGAATCGGGCGGTCGAGGCGTGTAGAACCTGTTTGGAATCGGACGCCCGAGCAGACGGAGGAGCGCAGGGCCGGCCCAAGTCTGCTTCGAATCGGCCGCAGGACATCGGGCGCCCCCGCCCGACACAGGCCACAGATCCATGAACATTTCCGAACCAGCGTCCCGGAACCTTCGCGGGCGCTGAGCCAGGCGCCACGCGCCCCGTTCTTGCGGCCGGCGTGGGGCCGATTGGGGCCTTCGTTAACCCCTCCTGCGCATGGTGGCTGCGCGCCGCCCCACCGCCGCGATGGCGGCCGCGCGACAGCGACGATCCAGAGCGACACAGACCCAGCATGACCGCGTCCTTGGCGATCCCGGACTCTCCGGCCCGCACGCGCCGGGGCCGCCGCTGGGGCGTGATCGCGGCGGCGGGCGGCGCCGCCGTTCTGGGTTGCGCCTGGACCGCCGCCGCGCTGATCAACGTCCCCGACCCCGTCACCCTGACGGCCCTCGCGGTCATCGAGCCGTCGTCGGTGGGCACGTGGTTCCCGAGCCGGATCGTCCAGGCCCCCGCGCGGGCGAGCGATCTGCCGGCCCGGCCGCGCCCGATCCTCGACCGCGTCCCCTGGAAGGGGAAGACCGTCCCGCTGATGGATGTGCTGGCGGCGACCCACACCAACGCCTTCCTGGTGGTGCAGGACGGGGTGCTGATCCACGAATGGCAGCGCGCGGGAACCGGACCGGAGACGCTGTTTCCCTCGTGGTCGGTGGCGAAGTCCATCGTCTCGCTGCTGGTCGGCGCCGCGGTGGCGCGGGGCCAGCTCGCCGAGACCGACCGGGTCTCCGCCCTCCTGCCCGAATTGAAGAACGGCGCGGTGTTCGGTCAGATCACCGTGCGCAACCTCCTCGACATGGCGAGCGGGATCGCGGTGCCGGAGAACTACGATCCCCGGCATCCCCTGACCGGTACCGCGGGGATGTACCTGACGCGCGACATCACGGCCTTCGTGCGCGACAACGCGCATCTGGCGTTCAAGCCCGGAAGCAAGGGCCGCTACCGCAGCATCGACACAGAGCTGCTCGGCCTGATCCTCGCCCGGGTCGAGGGCAAGCCCCTGGCCGACATCCTCTCGGAGCGGATCTGGAAGCCGATGGGTGCCCAGGCCGACGCCACCTGGAACCTCGACCGGCCCGGCGGCGTCGAGAAGGCGTTCTGCTGCATCAACGCGACGGCCCGCGACTTCGCCCGCCTCGGCCTGCTGGTGGCCGACCAGGGCCGGCTGAACGCCAACCGCATCGTCCCGGCCCGCTGGATCGAGCGGATCATGACGCCGGCCCGGCGCGACGTCGACGGCTGGCAGTACTCGGCCCAGTGGTGGCACGCCCCGGGGGGCGAGGACGACGACATCTCGGCGATCGGCGTCTACGGCCAGTACATCTACGTGAACCGCGAGACCGGCACGGTGATCGTCAAGCTCAGCGATCACGGCGCCGAACAGGACGAGATCGACACGCTCGCGGTGATGCAGACCATCGCGGCCGATCTCGCCGCCGGTCGCCCCCCCGCTTCACGCAAGGATCCTTGAGCGGGGCGCCGCGGCCAAGGCTTCGACCGAGAAGACTTCCACCGAGAAGGCTTCCACCGAGAAGGCTTTTGGCCACAGGCTCCGGTCGAGGCCCGGGTCAGGGCTCGTCGGTCCGCCCCCCGCACGGAGAATGCT
>NZ_BACT01001015.1:0-21802 GCF_000333255.1 Methylobacterium sp. B1
CCACTGCCCAGCATCGCCGGCGAGGAGGTGCGCGAGCCGGCCTTCGGCATGCGGGCCGTCTGGGTGCCGGATGCCTACGCCCAGGAGGCCCGGCGCGAGGGCTTCAGTCCGATCGACTGGCACTCCGTGATGCTGACTCATGTCAGCGAGGTGATCCGCAACAACCTGCCCCAGCTCCTCTCCTACAAGGACTTGAGGATGCTGATCGAGCGGCTCGATTCGGAATACAAGCGGCTGGTCGACGACATCTGTCCGTCGCAGATATCGTACTCAGGCCTGCAGGCCGTGCTCAAGCTGCTTCTCGCCGAGCGGGTCTCGATCCGGAACCTGCACCTGATCATCGAGGCCATCGCCGAGATCGTCCCCCATGCCCGCCGGGCGGAGCAGATCGCCGAGCATGTCCGGCTGCGGATCGCGCAGCAGATCTGCGGCGATCTCGCCGAGAACGGCGTCCTCAACGTCCTGCGCCTCGGCAGCCGCTGGGATCTCACCTTCCATCAAGGCCTCAAGCGCGACGCCAAGGGCGATGTGGTCGAGGTCGATCTCGATCCGCGGCTGATCGAGCAGTTCGGCGTCGAGGCCTCCGAGGCCATCCGCGCCCATTTGAAGACGTCGCACAAATTCGCCCTGGTCACGGCGCCGGAGGTGCGCAGCTACGTGCGGATGATCATCGAGCGCCTGTTTCCGACAGTCCCCGTGCTGTCGCATGTCGAGATCGCCCGCGGCGTTGAGATCAAGTCCCTCGGCACGATCTCCTGACCCCCGATGATCCCGGATACGATCCTCGGCGTCTTCGTGATCTTCTGCCGTGTCGGCGGGTGCCTGCTGGTGGCGCCGGGCCTGTCCAGTGCGCGGGTGGCCCCGCACATCCGCCTGTTCATCGCCCTGACCGTGACCTTGGCGGTGGCCCCCATGCTTCTGCCGAAACTCGGTTTGGGCCTGAGGGGTGCAGGGCCGGCCGACATTCTCTGGTGGGTCGGATGCGAGACGCTCACCGGGCTCGCCATCGGCTTCTTCGGCCGATCCTTCTATTTCGCGCTCGAAACCATGGGCAGCGCCCTGGCGACGATGATCGGTCTGGGAGGCATCTCGGGGAATCCCGTCGCCGAACACGAGGCGGCCTCCCTCGCCGGCTCGCTGATCATGATGGCGGCGACGGTGCTGGTGTTCAGCATGGACCTGCACTGGGAACTGTTCCGCGGATTGGTCGCCTCCTACGACCGCATCCCGGCCGGGAACCCGTTCGGCGCGCGGCCCATGCTGGCCGGCTACGTCGACCGGATCACGGCGGCCTTCGTCATGGCCGTTCGTGTGACGAGCCCGTTCATCATTTACTCCGTGCTGGTCAATCTCGCCCTGGGGCTCGCCAACAAGCTCACACCACAGATTCCGGTGTTCTTCATCGCGACACCGTTCATCCTGTTCGGCGGCCTCCTGCTGCTGATGGTCCTGTCCACGGATCTGCTCGGGCAGTTCGCCCTCGAGTACGGGCATTGGCTGAAGAGAGGCTGACATGCGGACACGCCTGAGCCGGGCGATGCGGCTGCTGCGCCTGCAGGACCGCATGCACCAGCTCGCCGAGCGGGACCTTGCCGCCCTGGACCGCCGGGTTCAGGCGGCCGACATGGCGCAAGCGGATCTGATTCGCGCCCTCAACGAAGCGTCTGCGTTTCACGAGCCGCTGCGCGCCACGGCGGTCGGGCGGCTGAGGCGCCTGGCGGTTGAGGCCCAGGAGCTGCGCGCGGAACGCGACATCTCTGCACTGAGGCTGATGGAACGCTCCACGCAGCACAAGCGGACCGAGCTGTGGGTCGGACGCCTGGAGACCGCCCAGCGCCAGCACGCGGAGAAGCGGGATTGGGCGGAGCGGCTCGACCATCTCGGCCTCACCACGGAGGCAAGCCTCCGGTCAGCCAAGCCGGTTAACCTGCAGGACGAGCCAAGGTCTCCCGTGGGCCCGGCGGATGTGTCCGGCCTTGACGGCTGGGCTCGTCCCGATCGCAACAATCCGGATACGAGTACGCCGTGAGCGTCCAGCCTCCCTCCGATATCGTCCTCGACGTTGCGCGCGCGGCGGATCCCGCCCGCTATCAGGCCGCGGTCACCAAGCTCACCCAAGGCGCGCCCGGAACCTTCGCGGACGCCCTGGGAACGGCCTCGGGCAACCGGACCGGGTTCGCCGTAGCGCCGCAGCCGAGCGCCGATTCCGTGCTGACGCGGTTCCGCACGGCCGCAACCCTGCCGTCGCCCCGGACGAAGGGAACCCCCGCCCAGCAATTCGAGGCCTTCGTCCTTCAGACCTTCGTCGAATCGATGCTCCCGCAGGGCGCATCGGCGGTCTACGGCAAGGGCAATGCCGGGGCGATCTGGAAGTCGATGCTGGCCGAGCAGCTCGGCGCCCAGCTGGCCAAGGCCGGCGGCATCGGCATCGCCCGGATGATCGAGGCGTCACACCCGGACACCAGAGCCCCGGCCCCCGCGTCCCGGATCCCGGCGGTCTGACGCAACCCCGCTCCGCCCCACCGACACCCCGGACACGGATCATGCTGCTATCATCCCTGGCCCGCCTCGAAGCGACCATCGACGCCGAGACCACCTCTCTGACGGTGCACGACCTGCGGGATCAGGACGATTTCAACCGCCGCAAGAGTCAGAGCCTCGTAGAACTGGCTCGTCTCGGACGGACGATCAGCGCGGACCGGCTGAGCCCGCCCGAGATCGAGGGGCTGGAGCGGGTCCGCGCCAAGCTGCGACGCAACCACGAACTCCTGGGCATCCACTTGCGTGCCATGCAGGAGGTCTCGGATCTCGTCTCCACCATGATCCAGAGCGCGGAATCCGACGGCACCTACTCGGCCGTCCTGCGCTACCAGGAGTGACCGCGTGACTCGCATCGTCATCACCGGTTTGTGGATCTGCGCCATCACGGTGCTGTCCAGCTACGCGGTGATCTCCTGGATGCCGGCTTTGCCGAAACCCAAAGCCGAGGAGTATCTGGAGGGGCTGACCTATCAGAAGCTGCGCCCCCTCAACATTCCGATCATCGCGGATGGGAACGTCCAGGGCTACATCCTGGCCACGATCATCTTCACGGCCGACTCGCACCTGATCAAGGGCCTGGGCGTGACCCCGGAGCCGTTCGTGATGGACGAGTCGTTCCGCCAGATCTACAGCGACGGCGACCTCGATTTCCGCAATCTCAAGAAGTACGACATCAACAGGCGCCTGGACGAGATCAAACGACGTGTCAACGAGCGTCTTGGCTCCGAGATCGTCAAGGATGTGATGGTTGAGAACTTCAACTTCATCACCAAGAAGGACATCCGGAGCTGAGGCCCGGCGTCACGGGATTCAGCCGCAAGCCGCGGCGAGGCGGCGGAAGCCGGTGAGGCGGCCGGCGGTTTTCTCGCAGCGTGGGGCCTCCGCCCGTACCGGCATGAAGCGCGCCGGAGCCGCTCGACCCCGCTGCGGCCATGGGCGTTTCACGCGGGGCAGAGGGCGGGCTGTTCGCCGCGCCCGTCTTCGGGCTCGCCGGCCGGGCCGCCGTCCTCCTGATCGGCTTGCGGAGACCCGGGCCGAAGAACCGCGGCCGCCACCGCACGCCCGGGACTCGATCGATCGAGGGGAGCGCGAGCGGCAGCGCAAGACCCTGTCCTGGCGCGATGCGGCAGGCGACGGCACGGCCGCGCGCCTCGGCAGCCGCCTGCATCCGGCTCTTGCGAGCCTACGACGGATCCCGAAGGTCCGTTCGACGCCTCCGTCCCGGGCCGAGGGGGTGCTTCGTCGGGATGCCGCGGGCATCGGCGTCGGGGAGCCGGCCGAACCCACCTGTCAGGACGCCTCGGGCGACCGCAGGGACCCGGGGACGGAGCCGGCCCTGCCGGCGCACGATCCTCATTCCGTGAGGCGACGCCGGAGCCCCGCCGCCTCGACCGCGCGCATCAGCCGCGCGATGCCGTCCGAGGCGCCGGCGATGAGAAGGCCGCCGGCCACGCATCGCACGCCCGATAGCGTGTAGCGGAGGCAGGGACCGGGCCGCGCCCGGTGATGCGCCCCCGCGCGCGGATGCGGAACCGGCGCCGGCGATTCCGCCCATGGGCGATGCACCCCGATATCGTCGATCCGGCCGGCGAGGCCGTGGGGTACGATGTGCAGCCGTCGCTCGCCCCGAAGGCCGAAGATCCGATGCGATGGATCCAGGGCGACCACCACGCTGGGGTCGAAGTGCAGGAACCCTTCGACCGAGAGGGGACGGTCGCCCGTCAGGAACCGGTCGAAGACGGCCATCCCGGCGAGGTCGTTCAGCAGCACGAAGGCCCGGATATGGCGGTAGTCCGGCCCGTGGACGCTCGTCTCGATGAGATGCACGGCGGCCTCGCCGAGGGTGAGGGTCGCCCGGGCCGTTCCGACGCCCGCACCCGGCTCGCGGCCCTCCGGGATGGCGATGTTGTGGGCGCGCGCCGCCGCCGGATGCAGGCCGCGCGGACCGAAGGGCTCGGCCTGCGAGCCGCCCCGTTCCGTGATCCACCGCAGACCGCCCGTGGCGAACGTGAAGGAGGTGCAGTCCCGGTGATCCTGCGGGTGGATCTGCTCGGAGAAATCCGCCGTGAAGGCGGACCAGCCTGCGGCGGCGTCCGTCCGGCGCAGGAGAATGGTTCCGGACGGAATCGGGGCGCCGGGGAGGGGCCATCCGCCGCTCGTCGGCCCCACCGCCGGACCGGTCATCCAGGGGTGGCGATGGGCGGCCGCAACGCGCCCCATCCAGCGATACCGGTCCGTATGCCCAGGCGCATCGTCGAAAGGCGGCAGGGCGCCGTCCGGCTCGAGCAGCGCGATCAGCCCGCCCCAGGCCCTCGCGAGGCGGAGGTCGAGGATGTCCGCCAGGGGGGCCAGATCCGGCCGGCCCTTCAGGACCGGCATCAGAACCAGGGCGAGCGTGAGGATCTCGAGTCTGCGGTGGTAGGATGGCTCCGTGACCGCCCCCTCGGGATCGATCATCGCCTCGAAGCCGCTGCGCAGGGCGATCATCGCGAGGTCGGTCCAGTGCCGCGCCATCGGAAAGGCCGGCAGGGTGACGCCGGCCGCCATCAGGGACGCCGCCACCTGCGCCTCCAGCAACGACCCCGCCACCGTGTGCTGGGCCAGGATCTCCGCCAGGGCCGCGGCATGCCGGACGATCTCGGCACCCAGACGCTCGACGGCCGAACGGTCCGCCGCATCGCCATCCCGCATCGCAGCGCCCAGCAGGCACAGCATCGCCTCCAGGCGCATCGCCATGCAGGCGGGATGCAGGCTCAGCGTGTCGGCCGGCCGGCCCCAGGGATTCGCGCGGGACCAGGCCAGGGCGACAGCGACCGCCCGGTCCCGAACCGCGCGCTCAGGATTTCCAGCGGCCGCACAGGTCCAGGAGAGGGACTGGAACGCAAGGCGCCACGCATGCGACCGGAACGGATCGCTCCCCCAGTCCGGCACCTCCGGGAGCGCCCAGGCCGGGCAAGACGCGAGACTGACGGAACCGTCAGCCCAGGCCGCGGCGTCCGGCCCGTCCCGCAGGAGCGCGACGCTGCGCAACGGCGACGGCGCTTCCTCCAGAAGGGCGGGGTCGAGATAGGGCAGGATCGACCCCGCGGCGGCGCCCTGGGTTGGCCGCGGGGCGCCGAGGCGGCCGAGCAGATGCGCCAGGACGGCTTCGGCGTCCGGGCCGGCTTCCTCCGCAAGATTGGCCAAGCGCAACTCGTCGTCCAGGAACACGTCCGGTGCGGCGGCCAGTGCAAGGCGCGCATCCGGATCCCAGGTGGCGAAGCCGATCTCCACCGTCGCCGCCTGGGGGGGCGGCGAGACCTTCAGGGTGAAGCGGTAGGCCTCCCGGTGGACCGGGATGTCGAGGAAGGCGGGGATCGACAGGGTGGCCAGGGTACCGGGGTAGGGCGGCGGGATCGGGTTGCCCCGCGCGTCGCGGAAGGACACCTGAGCCAGGGCACCGTCCGACTGGCCCTGCGCGATGACCTGCCCCTTGAACACGAGGGCACGCCCGGGAACCAGCCCGTGCCGCAACCAGGCGGGCCGGGGACCGAGGACGATCCGGCTGTCCTGGCCGAACCAGCCCCGCGCCGATTCGGGGCCCCCGTCCTCAGGGTGGGCCGCGTCCGGAACGGCCTGCCGGATCTCCGGCTGCACGATCCGGAACGGGTGCGTGTTGCGCCAGCTCCTGATGGTCACGCCGACTTGGGAGGCGGGCGCCGGGAGATAGAAGCGGCAGCGGATGGGAGCGCCGATCGACCCCGCGCCGCCCTCCGACATCGGTCCGGCGATCCAGTCTCCGTGCGCGTCGATCGAGGTCCGCGCCAATCCCGGGATGCGGCCGAAATCGATCTCGGACTGATCCTGCGCGCGGAATGCGACACCGATCGCCGCGAAGTCCCGGACGCCCGGACATCCCTCGGCAGCAGCGCAGATCATGTATGCGTTGAACTCATACCAGCGGTCGCCGATCAAACGCTCGAACGCGAAGACGACCCGCGACCAGCGATTCCTGTTGCCAACCGCATGGCTCGCATCGGGCGCCTGTGCAGCGCCCGCGTCCGGTCGCGCCGAGTCGGGCGTGAAGGTGTGTCGTTCGGACATCGGCTCAGGCAGATCTCGCAGGATCGAAGCGTCGCTGGGCGCGTGCGATCATCTTGGCGGATCCCGCAATATGGGACGCACCATTCCGCAAACGCCATAAAATTCGATAAACTTTGCGATGATTCCTTTATTCTTGGATATCGCGCCTCAATTTTTGCTACAATTCTCTACGAATTTTCTTTGATAGAATCTCATAACAAGATGTTGACGCTGTCTCATGTTTGATCCATTGAGAAAATCAGGGAATCAAAGACGAAGAAAAGACAATTTTTGATCTTTCACGCAAGAATGTCGACGGAGACTTATGGCAATGTACGTCATTGTCGATGAGCGGCCGATGGTTACCGATGGTTACGTGGCCAACTTCAATCGCGAGGGCGTGACATCGGTTGGATTAGTGGCCGATGATTTTGAAGGCTGGATTCAGTCCGCCCCCGAGACGGATCTGGACGCCGTCCAGGGCTTCCTCCTGGGCAATTGTGAGCAGCGGCCCGATCTGCCGGAGATGATTCAGAAGCGGTCCCGCGCACCCATCATCGCGATGATCGAGACCCGCTGCCTGACCGAGACGCTGGATCTGTTCAGGGCCGGCATCGACGACGTCGTCCGCAAACCGGTCCATGTCCGCGAGATCCTCGCCCGGACCGAGGCCGTATGGCGGCGCTCGCAGCGCGAGAGGGCCAGCGACAGCGTCGTGGCGGACCGGACCGCGCGGCTGAGGGTGTACTTCGACGGCCGCGACCCCGACGTCGATGGGGAAAAAATGCCCCTGCCGCGCCGCGAACGCCAGATCCTCGAATTTCTGGTCCGCAATCGCGGGCGCCGGATGACCAAGGAGCAGGTGTTCAATGCGGTCTACGGCGCCTTCACGAGCGACGTGGACGAAAGCGTGATCGAGGGTCACATCAGTAAACTTCGCAAGAAACTTCGGCAAAAGCTGAGTTTCGATCCTATCGAAGTTCGGCGTTATCTCGGGTACGCCTTTGTAAATTGACCTCTCTATCCGAGTTCTGCGGGAATCCGCTCATCACAAGGGCCGGTCTCCTGGCCGGCCCGTCGCGGACAGGCGGCCGGACGTCCATCGTCCGGTGGCCCGCATGTCCGGCATGAGAAGCAGCGCGGAGATGATCCGGCCGCAGCCTGGGCGTGCCGGACGCCGGCTCCGCGCCTCCCAGACCGCACGGGGATCAACCCGCGGAACGGCCGGACCGGACACGCGCCCCCCCGAGAGCGCGGCGGGAGGCCGCCACAAGCTTCGGACAAGACAGATCGAGGAAAGATCCGCCTGCAGAACAATGTTTCGCCGTACAACGAACGTTGCGGCCCAGGATACACCCTTCGCCAGCGGGATTTTCCCGCCTCCTGACTTATCCCGTCAGAAAGCCGACAGGTCATGAACCCGATCTTTCTGTTCAACATCGCATCCCGTCAGCTGCAACATCTTGCGGCACGCCAAGCCGTGATCGCTGGCAATATCGCGAATGCCAACACGCCTGGCTATCGCGCCCGGGACCTGACCCCGTTCCGGGACCTGATGGACAAGACGGCTCTGACGATGGCGGCGACCCATACGGGCCACCTTGAGGCCAACGGTGCCGGCACGCGACCGGCGCGCGCGACGTCATCGGCCGGCTGGGACGTCGTCCATTCCGGCAACTCGGTCAGCATCGAGGAACAGATGATGAAGTCCGGCGAAGTCAGCCGCGACCAAGCCCTCAACAGCGGCGTGGTGAAGGCGTTCAACCGGATGCTGGCCCTGAGCGTGAAGGCCGGCCAATGATCGATCCGCTCGCCGCCTCATCGCGGATCGCCGGCTCCGGCATGGAGGCGCAGTCCGAGCGCATGCGCGTCATCTCGGAGAACATCGCGAACGCGCAATCCACGGGCCTCACCGCGGGAGCCGATCCCTATACGCGCAAGACGATCACGTTCCGGACGGCCCTCGACCGGGCCTCTGGGACGGCGGCCGTCGCGGTCCGCCAGGTCGGGCAGGACACGGCGCCGTTCCGGGTCGAGTACGATCCCGGGAACCCGGCGGCGGACGCGAACGGGAACGTCAAGCTGCCGAACGTGAACATGCTGATTGAGATGGCCGACATGCGGGAGGCCAACCGCTCCTACGAGGCCAACCTTCAGATGATCAAGCAGACCCGCTCGATGATCGCCAGCATCATCGAACTCCTGAGGCCGTGATGATCCAGTCCCTCGCCGCCCTCACAAGCGTCACCGACACGAACGCCGTCTTCGGCGCGGCCGACCTCGGCCTCACGACGCCCGGGATCCGGCAGGCGGCCCCTGCGGGACCCGCATCGAATTTCGGCGACCTCCTGACCCAGATCGCGGGTCAGATGCGCGACACGGTGAAGACCGGCGAGGCGGCCGCCATCTCCGGGATTCAGGGCAAGACATCCACCCAGGCCGTGGTGGAGGCGGTGATGTCCGCCGAGCAGACCCTCCAGACGGCGGTCGCCATCCGGGACAAGGTCGTCGCCGCCTACCTGGAAATCGTCCGCATGGCGATCTGACGCGTCCGCCCGCCACGACGGCGCCGCCCCGGGGCGGCGCTCGGCCCCTACCCGAACACCGTCACCCATTCCTCCCGCGCAAGGATCCGGTCATGAGAGCGCTCGCCATCGCGGCCACGGGCATGAATGCCCAGCAATTGAACGTGGAAGTCATCGCCAACAACATCGCGAACCTGAACACGACAGCGTTCAAGGCGGCCCGCGCGGAATTCAAGGACCTCATCTATCAGGCTGAACGGCCGGCGGGCGTCCCGATCCAGGCCGGCGAGTCGGCGATCCCCGAAGGCGCCATGCTCGGCCTCGGCGTGCGCAACACCGCGATCCGGAACCTGCACCGGCAGGGCCCGCTCAACAACACGACCAATCCCCTCGATCTCGCGCTCAACGGCCGGGGCTGGTTCCAGGTGACGATGCCCAACGGCGAGATCAACTACACCCGTGCCGGCTCCTTCAACAAGAACGCCGACGGGCGCCTGGTCACCGCGGAGGGCTACAGCGTCGATCCGGCGATCATCATCCCGCAGAACGCCGTCGACGTGGTGATCAACGAGACCGGCCAAGTGATGGTCAAGGTCGACGGACAGCAATTGCCGCAGACGATCGGCCAGCTCCAGATCGCCAACTTCACCAACGATGCCGGGCTCGAGCCCCTGGGCAACGGCCTGTACCGCGAGACCGCTGCCTCGGGACTTCCGGTCACCGGATTCGCCGGCGATCCCGGCTTCGGCAAGATCCACCAGGGCTATCTGGAGACCTCCAACGTCGACCCGGTCCGGGAGATCACCAGTCTGATCTCGGCGCAGCGGGCCTTCGAGATGAACTCGAAGGTGATCCAGGCCGCGGACGAGATGGCCGGCACGATCTCGAAGGGCATCCGCTAAAACCATGGCCCATGCAGCTCGCCCCGTCGGGATCGTGGCACGGATGGCGCTGGGGGCGGCCTGCACGCTCGGCCTCGCGTCCGTGCCGGCCGTCGCCGCGGAACAGGTCCTGCCGGTGCCGGTCGCCACGATCTACGCGGGCGACGTGATCAAGCCGACGATGCTGCGCGAGCAGGCCTATCCGGAAAGCTACCGGCCGCGTCTGCCGGTCGTCGACTCGGTGGCGCATGCGGTCGGACGGATCGCCCGGCGGACCCTCCTGCCCGGCGAGACGATCCCGTCGACCGCCCTCGAAGAGGCAAAGCTCGTGACCCGGGGCACCCCGACCGTGATCGTCTTCGAGGAGCACGGGGTGGTGATCACCACCGTCGGCCAGGCCCTGGCGAACGCCGCCGTGAACGAGGCGGTCAGCGTGCGGAACTTGGCGACGGGACGGGTCGTCCAGGGCATCGTCCAGCCCGATGGCCACGTCCGGACGGGGCAGCCGTGATGCGCCGGCTGCTGTCCCTTCTCCTGACCGCCCTCGCTCTCTGGCCGGCGCCTGCAGCGGCGACGCGGATCAAGGACATCGCGTCGCTCCAGGGCGTGCGCGACAATCAGATCGTCGGCTACGGGCTCGTCACCGGCCTGCAGAGCACCGGCGATACCCTGCGCAACGCGCAGTTCACGGAACAATCCCTGCAATCGATGCTCGATCGCCTGGGCATCAACGTGCGCGACCAGCGGCTGCGAACCCGCAACGTCGCGGCGGTCATGGTCACCGCCAACCTTCCGGCCTACGTGGAGCCGGGCTCGCGCGTCGACGTCTCCGTGAACTCCATGGGCGACGCCACCTCCCTGCGCGGCGGCACCCTGCTGATGACACCGCTCTCGGGCGGAGACGGGCAAGTCTATGCGGTCGCCCAGGGCGCCCTCGTCGTCTCCGGGTTCAGCGCCACCGGGCAGGCGGAGTCCCTGGTCTCCGGGGTGGCGACGGCCGCCCGGATCCCCAACGGCGCGCTGGTGGAGCGCGCCGTCGCCGGCACGTTCAACGAGTTGCCGGGCATGGCGCTCGAACTGAAGAACCCGGATTTCCGCACGGCCGTCCTGATCTCCGACGCCATCAACGCCTACACGCTCCAGAAGTACGGGAAGCGTGCTGCGAGCCCGCGCGACTACCGAACCGTCGTCCTGTCCCGGCCCGGCCATGTGGGTCGGACCCGATTCATGGCCGAGATCGGCGAATTGCAGGTCCAGCCGGATATTCCCGCGAAGGTGGTGATCGACCAGCGGACCGGCACCGTCGTGATCGGCCGGAACGTCCAGGTCTCCACCGTGGCGGTGACGCACGGCGACCTCACCGTGCGCATCACCGAGACCCCGCAGGTGTCCCAGCCCGCTCCGTTCTCCGACGGGCAGACGACCGTCGTGCCGCGGACCGACATCGAGGCGGGCGAGCGGATGGCACGCCTCGCGATCGTCTCGGGGCCCGACCTGCAGACCCTGATCCGGGGCCTGAACAATGTCGGGATGAAGCCGACGGACGTGATCGCCATCCTCCAGGCCGTGAAGACGGCGGGGGCCCTGCAGGCGGAGCTGGTGATCCAATGACCGGTCCAATCCGCATGCGCCGCATCGGCCTGGACTCCGTACGGAGCTGGCGCGGCCTTTTCCTGACCTCAGCCGTCGCGCTGTCGGCAACGCAGGCGGCCGCCCAGCAGAAGCCGGGCGAGCCGGGCAAGACTGAGGAATCCCGTCCCGCGCAGTACTGCGCCGGCATCGCGAACGCCGCCGCCGATGCCCGCTTCGCTTGGCAGAAGGAGGCGCTCACCGCGCTGTCCAAGGATATCGAGAACCGGATCAGCCAGCTCGAGGCCAAGCGTGCCGAGTACGAGGAATGGCTGAAGCGCCGGCAAGCCTTCCTCGCCAAGGCGGACGAGAGCGTCACGGCGATCTACGCCCGGATGCGGCCCGAGGCAGCGGCACAGCAGCTGACTGCCATGGACAGCGAGGCGGCAGCCGCGATCCTGACTCGGCTCGACGCGCGCATCGCCAGCGCGATCCTGAACGAGATGGAACCGGGTCGGGCCGCGCGCCTGGCCAACGTCATCACGAACACCCCGCCGAAGAAGCCGACGCCCCAGAGGCCCGGCGAGGCCGTCAAGGCGCAGCCCCAGCCGCGTATGGACGAGGGGGACCGCCATCCGCAGGACAGCGAGACATCAGGATGAAGCGCTTGGCCGCCATCGCGGCGCTCACGGCCCTCGGGGCTTGCGCGACGCCCATCCAAGAGATCGGCCGCGCGCCGGCCCTGAGCCCGGTGGGCCTCGGCATCGATCCGAACCACGACAGCGTGCCGCCGCTCTACGTGGCGACGCAGGGTCAGGGGTACCATTCGACCTGGGCTCAGCAGAGCGCGGACCTGTTTCAGGATCCGCGCGCCAAGAATGTCGGCGACGTGCTGACCGTTCTCATCGCGATGAACGACAAGGCCCAGTTCGACAATGCCACCGACCGGTCGCGCGATTCGCGCGCCAAGTCGAGCCTGGATCTCCAGTTCGACCTGTTCGGTCTCACGCCGGAGTCGAAGAACCATTACGAGGTCAATGGCAATTCCTCGACGAAGGGGCAGGGCACCATCGACCGCAAAGAGCAGCTCCGGCTCTCCGTGGCGGCCGTCGTCACGCATCTGTTTCCCAACGGCAACCTGCTGATCAGCGGCTCGCAGGAAGTGCGGGTCAATTACGAGGTCCGTGTCCTGAACATCGCCGGCATCGTCCGTCCGCGCGACATCTCGCGCCGGAACACGATCGACTACGACAAGATCGCGGAGGCGCGCGTTTCCTACGGCGGCCGGGGGCGCCTGATGGAGGTGCAGCAGCCCGCCGTCGTCCAGCAGGTCTACGACCTGGCCACGCCGTTCTGAACCCGAGGCTGGCGAGATCCATGGCTTCCGATTCCGCATCCCGCCGCTCCAAGCTCCGCTGGCTGCTCCTCCTCGCGATGCTCACGGTCCTGGCGGTCGGGGTCGGGGGAGCGAGCGGCCTCTACATGGCCACACGGATCGAGAAGGCCGTCGACGAGCGGAAGAAGGCCGAGGAGGAGCGCGTCCAGCGGGTGGCCCCCTACGATGCGAACGCGACTGTCGCGAGTCTCGGCACCGTGGTGACGAACCTCGCCGGCCCCGGCGATGTCTGGGTCCGTCTGGAATCGTCCATCGTCGTCAAGGGTGGGGCCCTCGGCAACCCCAAGGCGATCGCCGCGGAGATCCGCCAGGACATCGTCGGCTACCTGCGCACCCTGACCGTCGCGCAGATCGAGGGACCGAGCGGCCTGAGCCACTTGCGCGAGGATCTGACCGAACGCGTCCAGATCCGAAGCAATGGCCAAGTCCAAGACTTCTTCATCGAAACACTCGTCGTCCAGTAGGGCGCTCCGTCGGCCACCTCTTCGACCCCGGCCGACAATCATCAGGATCAGTCACACCATGCTGCGTCGCGTCTGGATCGCGAGCTCGCTCCTCCTTGTCGCCACGGCGGCGCACGCGCAGAATTTCAGCCTCGACCAGGTTCTGCCCCCAGGAAACGGCTCGATCAGCGGGCGGATGATCCAGCTCATCGCGCTGATGACCGTCCTGTCGATCGCGCCGGGTCTCCTTGTCATGGTGACGAGCTTCACCCGATTCGTCGTCGCACTCTCGTTCCTCCGCTCGGGGCTGGGCCTCCAGAGCGCCCCGGCGAATCTCGTGCTGATCAGCCTGTCGCTGTTCATGACCTTCTATGTCATGGGGCCGACCTTCGATCGTGCCTGGCAGGACGGCGTCCGCCCGCTCACCGAGAACAGGATCAGCGAGGAGGAAGCCTTCGCCAAGGTGACCGCGCCGTTCCGGGACTTCATGCTGGCCCATGTCCGACCGAAGGATCTCGACACCTTCGCGGAGATGGCCGCGGCCAATGCGTCCAAGGCGCCGGATGGCGGCAGATCCGACCTGAGGATCCTGATCCCGGCCTTCATGATCTCCGAGCTGCGGCGCGGTTTCGAGATCGGCTTCCTGATCGCGCTTCCCTTCCTCGTCATCGACATGGTCATCGCGGTGCTGGTCATGTCCATGGGTATGATGATGCTGCCGCCGACGGTGATTTCGCTGCCTTTCAAGATCCTGTTCTTCGTACTGATCGACGGATGGAACATGCTGATCAGCGGTCTTGTGAAATCGTACTTCTAATCAGACCCGAAACAATTCTAAGGTCGAGTCGTCATAAATTTTTCCACGACGGATCGATTTTGACGTTGACTTGAGAAGACAGCCAGTCCATCACATCCAGGCTGCAAATGGATCGGTCGGACGCAAAGTTTACGATCCGCTCTGTACAGCATTGATAGCAGGTTGAGATCTGGACCGGATGGTCGATCTCAAAGGCATGAAGCCGCCCTGCTATGCCGGCGAGAATCCGGCATGTCCCAGAAACAACGTCTTCCAAGGGACATCGTTATGTCGAGCCTGTTTACGAACAACGCCGCGATGACGGCGCAGCTGACGCTGAAGCTCATCGGCCAGAACCTGGACAAGACCAACGACGTCATCTCGACGGGCCTGAAGATCGCTGGCGCCTCGGACAACGCCGCCTACTGGGCGATCGCCACGCAGATCCGCCAGGACAACGCCTCGCTCGGCGCCGTGAAGGACTCGATCGGCCAGGGCCTGGGCGTCGTCAACATCACGTACCAGGCCCTCAACACGATGGTCGACGAGCTCAAGGAGGTCAAAAGGAAGCTGACCACGGCGTCGGGCGTCGGCGTCGACCGCATGCTGATCCAGGACGATCTCAACGCGACCCTCTCCCGCTTCCGCGCCTATGCTGCGGATGCGTCGCAGGCCGGCGAAGCCTGGCTGTCGGTCGACTCGAGCCAGCCCACCTACTCGCCGATCCGGAAGGTCGTCTCGGGCTTCACCCGGGTGCTGGGCCAGCCGATCCTGACGACGACCGACATCGACACGAACAGGCTCAAGCTGTACGATAAGAGCACGGCCAACGGGACCGCCGGCACGAGCGCCTCGACCACGCCGCTGGCGGCCTGGACGACGGCGCAAGCCACGTACGACGCCGCCTACGCGGCCTACACCAGCAGCGGCAAGACCACCGCGGACGTGACCGCCTACACGACCGCGAAGGGCGCTTACGATACCGCCAAGGCGAAATTCGAGGGCGATCGGACGACGGAGAACGGAAAAGCCAAGGTGGGCAAGGATGGCACCGGCGGCATCCTCAACAAGGAATACTCCGTGCTCGGCGCGGACAACAACGGCTTCCTCAAGGCCTACAACCTGAAATTCGACACGATGGACATCTCGACGGTCCTTCCGAACGACCTGTCGAAGATCAACGCCTACATCTCGATGGTCGACCGGATCTCCTCCGCGATGACCGAAGTGGCGGCCAACCTCGGTGCGCTCAAGTCGCAGATGCAGTCGTTCCAGAACTACACGGAAGTGCTGTCCAAGGCCAACGACACCTCCATCGGCATCCTGGTGGACGGCAACATGGAAGAAGAGTCGACGAAGCTGAAGGCCCTTCAGGTCCAGCAGCAGCTCGGTATCCAGTCGCTCACGATCGCCAACCAGAACACGCAGCAGATCCTCAGCCTGTTCCGGAACTGATCCGGCCCACCTGATCAATATCACGACCAGATCGCCGATCTGATTCAGGCCGCGCATCTTCGGATGCGCGGCTTTTTCTTTTGCCAAAGCCGCGCGTTACGCCACCTTCGCGCAAGGTTGATCCGCCATGCGGAGGCAGAGCCACTGTGGTGGATACCGAGTCCTGCCGATGCCCGGTCGCGAACACATTGAGAAGCTGTGGAACAATATCCTGGAGCTCGGGCCCCGGCGCTTGATCGCCCTCGGGCTGGTGGGACTGACCGTGTTCCTCGCCATAGGCCTGGGGGCCTATTACCTGAGCCGCCCGCTCCGGGAGACCCTCTATTCCGGCTTGAGCCGTGACGACGTGAGTCGCATGGGCGTGGCGCTCAAGGACGCCGGGATTCCCTTCGACGTCAGTGCGGACGGCACATCGGTTCTGGTCAGCTACGGGCAGACCGCGCAGGCCCGCATGCTCCTGGCCGAGAAGGGCCTGCCCCAGAGCGGCAAGGCCGGCTACGAACTGTTCAACGACCTGGGCTCGCTGGGCCTGACCTCGTTCATGCAGGACATCACCCGGGTCCGGGCCCTGGAGGGCGAGATCGCCCGCACCATCCAGACGCTCAAGGGCGTCAAGGCAGCCCGGGTCCATATCGTGATGCCCGATCCCGGCTCGTTCCGCCGCGAGCAGCAGCCCGCCTCGGCCTCAGTGGTCGTGCGCACCGAGCCCGCCAACGATGCCTCGACCGCGCCGGCGATCCGGCAGCTCGTCGCCGCCGCCATTCCCGGCATGAAGCCGGAAAAGGTGACCGTGCTGAATACCGATGGGACGGTCCTGCTCGCCGGCGACGACGCCACCACGGCGCCGGCCGGCCGGCTGACGAGCCTCGAGCAAACCGTCACCCGGGAGATCCAGGACAACGTCCGCCGCACGCTTACCCCTTATCTGGGGCCAAACAATTTCGAAATCAGCGTTGTTGCCCGGCTCAACACGGACAAGACCAAGACGGACGAGACAATCTTCAATCCTGACCAGAAGGTGGAGCGCTCGCTGCGGACAATCAAGGAATCGGAGAGTTCGCAGAACCGCGCCCCCCAGAAGCCGACCACCGCTCAGCAGAACCTGCCCGATCAGCGCGTCCGTTCCGAGGGGACCGATGCGTCGAGCTCCGAAAGCCAGCGCCGCGAGGAATTGTCCAACTTCGAGATCTCCTCGAAGACGGTCCAGACCGTCAGCGACGGCTATTCCGTGAAGAACCTGTCCGTCGCCGTTCTGGTGAACCGGTCCCGCCTCGAGGCGCTCGCGGGCAGCGTCAAAGACGGGGCCAAGGTCGATCTGGAGCCGCAGATTTCAGAGATCGAGCAACTGGTCGCGTCAGCGGCCGGCTTCAACAAGGGCCGGGGCGACCAGATCAAGGTGGCGGCCGTCAGTTTCATCGACGAAGGTCAGCCTCTCGCCCCCACGCCGGCCCTGGGTGTCGGCGACGTCCTGATGCGGCAGTCCGGAACCCTGATCAACGCGGCCACGATCCTGATTGTCGGATGCCTGCTCATCTGGTTCGGCTTGCGTCCAGCGGTCAATGCCATCCTCGCCCGCCCCTCGGAGGTCGGAACCGAACTCGCCGTCGCCCCAATGGACCTCGCGGCGGCGCTCGGCGTGCCGCAAGCGGAGCAGGTCGGGGCCTCCTCGGACCCCAGCCTGATCGAGGATTTGAATGAGCACGTCGCGCGCTCGCCGATCCGCAAGCTCGAGCAGCTGGTGGAACTCGACGAGGAGCAGGTCGCCAACATCCTGAAACAATGGCTCACGCGCGACGAGGCCGCGTAATGGTGGATGCACCTCCGATCTGGACCGTATTCTCGGATGCGGGTCAGCGATCGTCCCCCACCCTTTCGGCCCTGATCGCCAAACGGGATCCGGCCGACGCGGCCGCCCCCCCGCAGGACGCCGATGCCATCGCGGCTGAGGCGCGCGCGGAAGGCCGCCGAGAGGGCGAGGCGCTGGCCGCTCGGGCGGCTGAGGCCGCCGCGGCGGCGGAACGCGCCGCGGCGGCTACCACCCTGGCGGAGACACGGCAGCGCTGGGTCGAAACGGAAGCCGCTGTCCTGGCGAACGGCTTCGCCGAGCAGATTCAGATGCTGGAAGCCCGTCTGGCCGGAAGCCTGACGCGGGTCCTCCAGCCCTTCTTGGCGGAAGCCCTGCGGCAGGAGGCGATCCGCGAGTTGCAGGCGACCGTGTCGACTCTTGTGGCGGACAGTCAGACGGGCACGCTCACCCTGAGCGGCCCGCCGGATCTCGTGGAGGCGCTGGCCCAACGCCTGAATCTGCCGCCTGGCCGACTCGCCTTGTCGCCGGACAGCAGACCTGACCTGCGCATTCAGACGAACTGGACGGTCATTGAGACCCGGCTCCAGGCATGGGGTGACCGTATCGCCGCCCTCATCGAGGACCGCTGAGCATGGCCAACGATCACCCCGAGATCATTATCGTCCGCCGGCCCCCGCAGGACGACAACGAACATCATGGCGGCGTCTGGAAGATCGCATTTGCCGACTTTATGACGACGCTGATGGCGCTGTTCTTGGTCCTGTGGCTGACCAAGGTCACGAACGATGAGACCAAGACCAGCATAGCGAATTACTTCAATCCGATCAGCCTTTCCCAGCCTCTCCCGCTTCGGAAGGGGCTCAGCGATCCTCAGCCGGGTTCGACGGATTCGAAGGAGGGAAACAAGGCGAGCGACACGGCGGCCGCGGCCGTCACGCGGGACAGATCCGGCACCCTGCCGCCCGGATCGGCGGGGCGGGAGCGGGAACTGTTCCAGGATCCCTATTCCGTCCTGGCGCACCTCGCGACCGAGTCCGATCCGGACAAGCCCCAGAGCACCACGATCGGCGATCTCGGCGAAGCGGGTCGGCGGGGGGGCGACGTGGCCCGGGATCCGTTCGATCCGCTGTACTGGCAGGTGACCACCCTGTCGCCGGCGAAGACCGACCGGCCCGCCCCAACCGGGATCACACCCCCGCCGGCCCAGGCCAGGCCCGATGCGCGCGGAGCCGGAGACGCGGGCAGCACGGACGCTGAACCGCCGGTGTCCGATCGCCCAGATCGCCAAGCGGCGGAGGCGCAGACCCCCGAGGCCAAGGCAGCAGGACACGCGGCCACAGGACACACGGCGACGGCAAACAAGGTGGCGGAGATCAGGGACACCGGCGCCAAGGCGGCGGAGGCTCCCATCGCGGGGTCGGCCCCGATCCCGGCGGCGACCGCTGCGGCCCAGGCCGCGCTGCAAGCGGAGATCGCCAAGATCTTCCCGCCCTCCGCGCCCGGTCCCCGCGTCGAGGTTCAGGGGACGTCGGAGGGGCTCTTGATCAACGTGACGGACGACCTGAATTTCAGCATGTTCGCGGTGGGCTCAGCCGAGCCCCGTCCCGAGATGGTGCGGGCCATGGAGCGCCTCGCGAAGGCGCTGGCCTCGCGCCCGGGCCGGCTCATCATCCGCGGCCATACCGACAGTCGGCCGTTCCGCTCGGACGTCTACGACAACTGGCGGCTCTCGACGGCGCGCGCCCACATGGCGTCCTACATGCTCATCCGAGCGGGCATCGAGGAGGCGCGGATCTGGCGCGTTGAGGGGGCGGCCGACCGGATGCCGCGCAACGCGCCAGATCCCAAGGCGCCGGAGAACCGGCGGATCGAGATCCTTCTCCAAGGAATTCCGGGATGAGGCGGATCCTGCTGGGTGCCCTCGGTGCGCTCGTTACAGGGCTCGTGGATCCAGCCGTCGCGGAACCGGCGCCCACGGCGGTTCCGCAGGCGGACCGTCCCGCGCTTCCGGAGTCCGTGCCGGCACCGGCGGCCCTGGACTCCCAGGGCTTGAGGGCCGGTCCCGTTGCCGCGGTGCGGACGCTACAATTGCTGCAGGACCGGGTCGCGTCCGGCTCGGTGGCCGCCCACGAGGGTCAGCCGCGGTTGATCGCCCGGATCAACGTGGATCTTCTGGCTGCGGCACCGGAAGTCTGGGCCGACGAGCATAATGTCAGAGCCGCCATCGTCTTCTCCCTGAGCGGCGGGGGGCCGGCGATCCTGCGTCGTCTGACTGCGCTGGACGGGCTGGGCGACCGGGAGGCGACGCTGGCCCGCGGCGCTCTAGCCTATATCGAGGGGCGGGATGCGGACGCGAACCGCCTCCTCAGGGATTTCGACACGGCGGGTCTGCCGCCGACGCTCGCCGGTGCGGTCGGCCTGGCGCAGGCCTCGCTCATCGTGACCGAGAATCCGGTCCGGGCGATCGCCCTGCTCGATCGCGTGCGGCTGCTGCTGCCGGGGACCCTCAGCGAGGAAGGAGCCCTGCGCCGCGAGGTCTTCGCCCTCGGGCAGATCGGCGATCTGCACAGGTTCGAAGCCCTGGCGATTCAGTATCTGCGCCGCTTTCCGCATTCGGTTTACGCTGGCAATTTCAGGCAGCGCCTCGCCTACCAGTTGACTCAGTTCGATGTCGGCCGGGACGAGGCGCGCTTCGGGGCCCTCAACAGGATCGTCAACGAACTGGCTGCCGGGAGCCGGCGCGATCTGTACCTGCTGATCGCCCGTACGGCGATCCAGGAGGGCAAGACGGCCTCGGCGCGCCTGGCCGCCGACAAGGCCCTGGCGCTCTGCGGGCCCGAGACTCCGGAGGCGGCCCAGGGACGCCTTTACCGGGCGGCGGCCGAGATCGTGGACCTGACGACCTTCGAGCCCGGGCTGCGGACCTTGCAGGCCCTCGACCGATCCAAGCTTCCCGCCCGCGACATCCCCCTCCTCAAGACGGCGCTTGCGACGGCCGAGGAGATCGGGCGCGGTCTCGTCGGCACGCGCGTGGGGCCGGTGGCCGACACGGCGCCATCGCGACAGGCGCAGGCCGCGGCGGATTCCACCGATGGCGCGGCCAGACTGATTCCCAAGGCCCAAGCCACGATCGACCAGATCGATCTGCTCCTCCAGAAGGCAACTCCGTGACCCTGATCGCCGCCACGGTTCAGAGACCCGCGCCGAAGTCCGATCGCGAGATGGCGCGGTCCCATCCGGAGACCGACCTCCGGACCCCGCCGGACAGGGGCCGGCCCGCCGCCTTCGGGGATGTCCTGCGCGAGATCGCGGAGCCCCCCTCCACGCCCTCGTCCGACGAGGACCGGGATGATGCCGCGGAGCCGCGGGGACCTGTCGCGAAGGGCCGCCCCGACGAGGCGACCGTGACACCCGCGCTCTCCCCCGCCGATCCGGCCAGCGCCGCCGCGACGGCGCTGGCCAACGTCCTGAACACCGCCCATCCGGCGGCCGCCTCCGACGCCCCCGCGACCGGCGGCTCTCCGGGGCCGCGCATGACAGCCCCCGACGCCGCAGCCCGTTCTGCACCCGCATTGGTGCGCGGAGCAGGATCCGCGCAGGGGCTGCTCGCCGGATCAGGACCCAAGCCGGACGTCACGGTGCTCGACCGCGCGGCCCATTTCAAACCCGTGCTACCCCCGGCAGCGCTACCCGAGTCCGGGGCCGCCGAAGCTGCGCCAGCGGCCTCCGGGGCACCAACCGTGGCCGGACAGAACCCCGCCCGGACGGGACTGAGCGACGTCATCGCCACCGCGGCGCGGACGCTTCAGGCCGCGACCGATCTCGCGCCCCAAGGTCCGGCCGACACGGCGATGCCCGCCGAAGCTGCGCCGGCGGCCTCCGGGGCTACCTTTGTGGCTGGACAGAACCTCGCCCGGCCGGGACTGGGCGACATCATCGCCACCGCGGCGCGGACGCTTCGGGCCGCGACCGGTCTTGCGCCCCAGGATCCCGCAGACACGGCGGTGCGCGCGGCCATCGCCCCGCCCGGCACGTCCGACCTGAGCGTGCCTGCGGACAGCCATGCGGTCCCCGGAATCGCCCGTACGATCCTCGCGGCCGCAGGCCATCAGAGCCGGGCCGGCAGTTCCGTCCCGACCCCCAGGGACAGCGTCGGGACAGAGACGGGCCTGCCCGCCATCACCCTGCCGATGATCGCCGCTGCCATCGAGGATGAGATCGCGCGTGCGGTGCCGGCCCGTCCGGATGCGGTCGGCAATCACGCCGACCCGGCGACCGGGACCGCGCCCGACGGACCGCTGCGGGTGCTCAGGATCCAGCTGAGGCC
>NZ_BACT01001014.1:0-3380 GCF_000333255.1 Methylobacterium sp. B1
ATGATCGCCGAGCTGAGGTGGTCGTAGGCCCCGGGAGCGAATTCCTTGCCGGCCACGAAGGCCTTGCCGGCCCCGCCCACGATGATGTCGCGCTGCGGGTGCACGGCCGCGTGCAGGATGGCGTTGGCGACCTCCTCCGGTGGGTAGATCGGAGGCGGCAGGCTCGGTTCGCGGTCCATGTAGTTGCGCGCCCGCTGGGGCAGGGGCGTGTCGATCGAGGCCGGCTTGATCAGCGTCACCGAGACCGGCGCCTTCTCGTCCATCAGCTCCATGCGCAGGGCATCGGTGAAGCCCTTCACGGCGTGTTTCGAGGCCGCGTACATGCCCTGGTACGGGAAGGCGAGATCCGAGGCGATGCTGCCGACGTTGATGAGGGCGCCACCGTGCTGCCGCAGGTGCTCGGTCGCCACCAGGGACCCGTAGACGGTGCCCCAGAGGTTGGTCTGGATCAGGCGCTCATGGTCGGCGTCGCTGATCTCGCGCAGCCGGCCGTAGATCGAGCCGCCCGCGACGTTCACCCAGGTGTCGAAACCGCCGAAGGTCGCCACGGCCCGGTCGGCGACCGCCTGCACGTCGGCCCGCCGGCCGACATCGGCCACGACGTCGATCGCCTTGCCGCCGACGCCCTCGATCTCGGCCCGGATGCGCGCCAGAGCGTCGCCGCTGCGCGCCGCCAGCACCACCCGAGCGCCGCGTTCGGCCGCCATACGGGCCGTGGCGAGGCCGATGCCCGACGAGGCGCCGGTGATCACGATCACCTGCGCGCGGAGCGGCTTATGCGTCATGCGGTATCCCCGATGCTGCCCGGCGCGGCCGCACGGAAGCGGCCACACGCTGTGCTATCGATCGGGGAGGCCGCATGTTCCGAGCGCGCCTGCGGGCGATCGGGTCGCAGCGACGTCGGGTCCTGCGCGCTCAGCGTCCGTAGATGTCCTCGACGCGGATGATGTCGTCCTCGCCGGTGTAGGAGCCGACCTGGACCTCGATCAGCTCCAGCGGGATCTTCCCCGGATTGGCCAGCCGGTGCATCGAGCCGATCGGCAGGTAGACCGCCTCGTTCTCGTGGACCAGCACCACCCGGTCGTCGATCGTCACCTCGGCGGTGCCGCGCACCACGACCCAGTGCTCCGCCCGGTGGTAGTGCTTCTGCAGCGACAGGCGCCCGCCCGGCACCACCTGGATCCGCTTCACCTGGAAGCGCTCGCCGATGTCGATGCGCTGGTACCAGCCCCAGGGCCGGTACATCCGCAGATGCGCGTCCGCCTCCGGTGCGCCCGAGGCCCGCAGGGCGTTGACCAGATCCTTCACCTGACCCGAATGCGCCTTGGAGGCCACCAGCACCGCGTCGGGGGTGGAGACCACCACCACGTCCTCCAGCCCGACCACCGCGGTCAGGCCCTCGCCCTGGCTGTGCACGAGGCTGTTCTTCGTGCCGATCAGCGACACCCGGCCCCGCACGGCATTGCCTTCCGCGTCGTGGTCCAGCACCTGCCAGACCGCGTCCCAGGTGCCGACATCCGACCACGAGAACGACACCGGCAGCACCCCGGCCCGGGCGGTCCGCTCCATCACCGCGTAGTCGATCGAGATCTTGGGTGCCTGGGCGAAGGCCGCCGCATCGAGGCGCACGAAGTCGAGGTCGGTCACCGCCGCCTCCAGCGCCGCGCGCGCGGCCGCCAGCACCTCGGGGACGAACGCCTCCAGCTCGGCCAGCATCAGGTCGGCGCGGAACAGGAAGTAGCCCGAGTTCCAAAGGGCCCCGTCCGTGATCAGCGCCTCGGCGCCGGCCCGGTCGGGCTTCTCGACGAAGCGGGCGACCCGGGCCGCGCCGGGCGCCTCGGCGATCGGCTCGCCCCGGCGGATGTAGCCGTAATCGGTGGCGGGCCGGTCCGGCTCGATGCCGAGCGTCATGGTGTAGCCGGCCTGGGCGCCGGCGGCCGCGCGCCGCACCGCGTCGACGAAGGCCTCCGTGTCGGGCACGACGTGGTCGGCGGCCAGGATCAGCACCACGGCCTGCGGGTCGGCGGCGGCGGCGTGCAGCGCGGCCACCGCCACGGCGGCGGCCGAGTCGCGGCCCTGCGGCTCCAGCAGGATGTCGGCGGCAAGACCCAGCTGGTCGCGCTGCTCGGCGACGATGAAGCGGGCTCGGCCGAGGCGATGACCGTGGGCTTGGCGAAGACGGACGTGTCCGACACCCCGCGCCAGCGTCGCCTGGAAGGTCGAGCGCTCGGCATCCACCAGCCGGGCGAACTGCTTGGGCATGCTCTCCCGCGACGCCGGCCACAGCCGCGTCCCCGTCCCCCCGCACAGGATCATCGGGTGGATCTGGATCGAAGATCGGGACATGGCGGCGTCTCCCGAGAGGGCTCGGCGGGGGCGCGGCCGAGCCCGCCCCGCGCGGGTGCGATGGACTCTCGGCCGCCGATTCCAGATCTGCCCTTACCGTCGGGGCGGAGACTGAACAACCTGCGCGCATTATCCGCGCCGGAACGGACTGGCTCCGTGCCGGGGGATGGTTATCTCTGACCTGACATGAATGCGCCCGTCCCCACCCCCCCGGCCGACGATCCGGTGCCGTCCCCGCGCCGGATCCCCTCGGTGGAGCGCCTCGTCGGCGCCGCGTCGCCCGCGGAACTCGAGACCTACGGACGGACGGCCTTCACGGACGCCATCCGGACGGTTCTGGCGGGAATCCGGGCCGGGGGCGGCCCCGTCCCGGACGCGGCGGCGATCCGGGCCGAAGCGTCCGCGCGGCTCGCCGCCGAGCGCCGCCCGTCCCTGCGGCCGGTCTTCAACCTGACCGGGACGGTGCTCCACACCAATCTCGGTCGCGCCCTGCTGCCCCGCTCGGCCGCGGAGGCGGTGGCCGCCGTGATGGTGCAGGCGAGCAACCTCGAATTCGATCTGGCGACCGGCGCCCGCGGCGAGCGCGACGACCATGTCGAGGCGCTGATCTGCCGCCTGACCGGCGCCGAGGCCGCGGTGGTCGTCAACAACAACGCGGCGGCGGTCCTGCTGGTGCTGAACGCGCTCGCCATGCGCAAGGAGGTGGTGGTCTCCCGCGGCGAGCTCGTGGAGATCGGCGGCTCGTTCCGGGTGCCGGACGTGATGGTGCGGGCCGGCTGCCGCCTGCGCGAGGTCGGCACCACCAACCGCACCCACCTGCGCGACTACGCGGAGGCCCTCGGGCCCCGCACCGGCCTGGTGATGAAGGTGCATCCGAGCAACTACGCCATCGCGGGCTTCACCGCGGCGGCGGATCCCGTCGCCCTCCACGCCCTCTGCCGGGAGCGGGGCGTGCCGCTGGCGGACGACCTCGGCAGCGGCAGCCTCGTCGACCTCGCGGCCTACGGCCTGCCCCCCGAGCCCACGGTCGGGGC
>NZ_BACT01001013.1:0-7423 GCF_000333255.1 Methylobacterium sp. B1
AAGATCCTGCAGGAGCCGAAGAACGCCCTGGTCAAGCAGTACCAGCGGCTGTTCGAGATGGAGAACGTCGATCTGACGTTCCAGGACGACGCGCTGTCGCTCGTCGCCCGCAAGGCGATCGAGCGCAAGACCGGCGCCCGCGGCCTGCGTTCCATCCTGGAGACGATCCTGCTCGACACGATGTACGACCTGCCGGGCCTCGAGTCCGTGGAGCAGGTCGTGATCGGTCCGGAGGTGGTCGAGGGCAAGTCGCGTCCCCTCTACATCCACGGCGACCGCAACAAGGAAGCGCCCGCCAGCGTCAGCGCGTAAGCGCTTGGTAGGGTTGCGTTAAGCGCCCGGCTCCGGCCGGGCGCGCTGCGGGGAACATCTTGAAAACGCTGCGCCCCGCAGCCACCTCAGGCTCAGCGCGGTGGCCGCACGCTCCTTCGAGGTCCGGTCCGCGTCACCAGCCGCAAAGTTTTCGAAATTCCGACCCTCGCGGCCCGGTCGGCCCCTGGCTGTAGGCGCGCTCCATGCTTGGAGGTGCCGAACCCGGGCGTCCCTGAGAGGAAGTCAGCATGTCACAGTCGAAATCGCGCCAGCCGGTGGTTCCGGGCACGACGGGCACCTACGCCGTCCTCCCCCTGCGCGACATCGTCGTCTTCCCGCACATGATCGTGCCCCTGTTCGTGGGGCGCGAGAAGTCGATCCGCGCCCTTGAGGAGGCGGTCCGCACCGACCGCCACATCCTGCTCGCCACCCAGATCAACGCGGGCGACGACGATCCGGCCACCGATGCGATCTACAAGATCGGCACCCTTGCCTCCGTCCTCCAGCTCCTGAAGCTGCCCGACGGCACCGTGAAGGTGCTGGTTGAAGGCGTCGGCCGCGCCAAGGTCACGGGCTTCACCCGCTCGGACGAGTACTACGAGGCCACCGCCGAGGCCCTGCACGACGAACTCGGCGACCGCGTCGAGGCCGAGGCGCTCGCGCGCTCGGTGCTCTCGGAGTTCGAGAACTACGTCAAGCTGAACAAGAAGATCTCGCCCGAGGTCGTCTCCGCCGTGACCCAGATCGACGAGCCGTCCAAGCTCGCCGACACGATCGGCTCGCATCTGCTCGTCAAGATTTCCGACAAGCAGGGCATCTTGGAGACCCCCACGGTGGCGCAGCGCCTCGAGCGCGTGCTGTCGCTCATGGAGAGCGAGATCTCTGTGCTGCAGGTGGAGAAGCGCATCCGGACCCGCGTCAAGCGGCAGATGGAGAAGACCCAGCGCGAGTACTACCTGAACGAGCAGATGAAGGCGATCCAGAAGGAGCTGGGCGACTCCGAGGATGGCCGCGACGAGCTGGCCGAGCTGGAAGAGAAGATCGAGAAGACCAAGCTCTCCAAGGAGGCCCGCGACAAGGCGACGGCGGAGCTGAAGAAGCTGCGCCAGATGTCGCCGATGTCGGCCGAGGCGACCGTCGTGCGCAACTACCTCGACTGGATGCTCGGCATCCCGTGGGGCAAGCGCTCGAAGATCAAGAAGGATCTGCTCGGCGCCCAGGCGCTCCTCGACGAGGACCATTTCGGCCTCGACAAGGTCAAGGAGCGGATCGTCGAGTACCTCGCCGTGCAGCAGCGGGCGAACAAGCTCACCGGTCCGATCCTGTGCCTGGTCGGTCCCCCCGGCGTCGGCAAGACCTCGCTCGGCAAGTCCATCGCCAAGGCGACGGGTCGTGAGTTCGTGCGCATGTCGCTCGGCGGCGTCCGTGACGAGGCCGAGATCCGCGGTCACCGCCGGACCTATATCGGCTCGATGCCCGGCAAGATCGTGCAGTCGATGCGCAAGGCCAAGACCTCGAACCCGCTCATCCTGCTCGACGAGATCGACAAGATGGGCATGGATTTCCGCGGCGATCCTTCGGCGGCGCTCCTCGAGGTGCTCGACCCTGAGCAGAACAGCACCTTCAACGACCACTACTTGGAGGTGGATTACGACCTCTCGAACGTGATGTTCGTGACCACGGCCAACACCCTCAACATCCCGGGCCCGCTCATGGACCGGATGGAGGTGATCCGCATCGCCGGATACACCGAGGAGGAGAAGGTCGAGATCGCGCGCAAGCACCTGATTCCGAATGCCCTGAAGAAGCACGGGCTGGGGACGCACGAGTGGTCGATCGACGATGACGGGCTGATGATGCTGGTCCGCCGCTACACGCGGGAGGCCGGCGTCCGGAACCTGGAGCGCGAGCTGTCCAACCTGATCCGCAAGGCGGTGAAGGAGATCCTGATCACCAAGACCAAGTCGGTCGCGGTGACGACGGAGACCCTTCCGGTCTTCCTCGGCCCGCCGAAGTTCCGCTACGGCGAGATCGACGCGGACGACCAGGTGGGTGTGGTCACGGGTCTGGCCTGGACCGAGGTCGGCGGCGAGTTGCTGACGATCGAGGGCGTCATGATGCCCGGCAAGGGCAAGATGACGGTCACCGGCAACCTGAAGGATGTGATGAAGGAGTCGATCTCGGCGGCGGCGAGCTACGTCCGCTCCCGGGCGATCGACTTCGGGATCGAGCCGCCGCTCTTCGAGCGTCGCGACATCCACGTCCACGTTCCGGAGGGGGCGACCCCGAAGGACGGTCCGTCGGCCGGCATCGCCATGGCCACCGCGATCATCTCGACGCTGACCGGGATCCCGGTCCGCCGCGACGTCGCGATGACCGGCGAGGTGACGCTCCGCGGTCGGGTCCTGCCGATCGGCGGCCTGAAGGAGAAGCTGCTCGCCGCGCTGCGCGGCGGCATCAAGACGGTGCTGATCCCCGAGGAGAACGCCAAGGACATCGCCGAGGTGCCCGACAGCGTGAAGAACGGGCTGGAGATCGTCCCGGTCTCGCGGATGGATCAGGTGCTGGAGAAGGCGCTGGTCCGTCAGCCCGAGGCGATCGAGTGGGAAGAGCCGCTGCCGGTGGCCAAGCCTGCCCGGACCGAGGAAGACGGCGCCGCCTTCGTGGCCCACTGACGAAGACGTCCGAATGAGACGAGCCCCCGGAGCTTCGCGCCCCGGGGGCTTTTTCATGCGCGGAGGCTTGGATGCGCGTCCTGCTGATCAACCCGAACACCAGCGCGCATGTCACCGACCTCGTCGCCGCCCATGTCCGTGCGCAACTCGGTGACCAAGCGGAACTGCGCGCCGTCACAGGCCGCTTCGGGGCGCGTTACATCGCGAGCAGGGCTGCCGCATCCATCGCCGGCCATGCGGCGCTCGACGCCCTCGCGGAGCATGGGGCTGAGTGCGACGCGGTGTATCTGGCCTGCTTCGGCGATCCGGGTCTCCTCGCCCTGCGGGAGCTGTCGCGGGTGCCGGTCATCGGCATGGCGGAAGCCGCCTGTCGCGAGGCCGCCGCGGCGGGCCGTTTCGGCATCGTCACCGGGGGCGCGGCCTGGGAGCCGATGCTGCGGGAATTCGTGGCGGCCCTCGGCCTGTCCGATGCTCTGGCGGCGCTCCACACGGTGGCTCCGAGCGGTGGCGCCATCGCCCGTGATCCGGACGCCGCCCTGGCGACCCTGGCCGAGGCCTGCCGCGCCTGCGCGGCGTCCGGCGCCGAGCGCGTCATTCTCGGGGGTGCCGGCCTCGCGGGACTGGCGCGGCGGATCGCGGCGCAGGTTCCCGTTCCGCTGATCTGCTCGGTCGAGGCGGGAACCCGTGCGGTTCTTGCAGCGGGTGCGACCGGGACGGTCCGGTTCAGGCCAGAGCCCGTGGAGAGCGTTGGCTTGGCGCCGGCACTGGCGGCGCGGCTCGTCGATCCCTGACGCCGATCCGAAACGGAGCCCCTTGCACCGCACCGGCGCCATGCCGTAACGGTCGCCGGCCGGGCGGTTAGCTCAGTTGGTAGAGCGTCTCCTTTACACGGAGAGGGTCGGGGGTTCGAGTCCCTCACCGCCCACCAGAAACCTCCCTCTTTCGCGGAGCTGGCCGTTTCACCGGTCGCACGTCCTGCACGGGGACCGTTCTGACGGCACCGCCATGCCACCGAGCCGGCAAAGCGCGCCAGGGGGCGAGCCGGCCTCGTTACGAGGTCCCGGAGGGGATCACGCGCGGTCCGGCGGCGCGTCGGTTTCGACGGTGTCTTTTGCGGCAGGACCGAGGGCCAATGCGCACCTTTCGATCCTGCGCATCTGTCCGCGCGCCACATGGCCCGGGGTCGAGCATCGATCTGTGTGCTGAGCGGCCGCGCCTCCGAACGTCAATGATTGCAACCGTTTGAGAGCCATGTGCCGGTCTGGCGTATCGAGGGCCGATCGGCGCACGTCGTGTGAAGCGCGACCTCGAGGCCGGCCTACGCCTCGGCCGATCGGGTCGCACCGCCAGGCGCGACCCGATCGAGCATCGCGAGGAGGCCTGCCGGGCGGGCTCAGGCCGCCCGGACGGTGGTCAGGAAGCGTCGCACCTCGGCCGACAGATGTTCGGATTGCTGCGACAGCTCGGACGCCGAGGTGAGGACGTGCGCGGCGGCTGCGCCCGTGTCTTCGGAGGCGCGGGCCACACCCGCAATGTTGCCGGTCACTTCGGCCGTTCCGCTCGAAGCCTGCGCCACGTTGCGCACGATCTCCTGTGTGGCGGCGCTCTGCTGCTCGACGGCCGCCGCGATGCTGGAGGCCACGTCGTTGATCTCGCGGATCCGCCCCGTGATCCCACCGATGGCCGAAACGGCCTGGTCGGTCACGCCCTGCACCTGCCCGATCCGCCGGCCGATCTCCTCGGTGGCCCGTGCCGTCTGATTGGCCAGCTCCTTCACCTCGGCCGCCACCACGGCGAAGCCGCGGCCCGACTCTCCCGCCCGGGCGGCCTCGATCGTCGCATTGAGGGCCAACAGGTTGGTCTGGCCGGCGATGTTCGAGATCATTCCCACCATCGCGCCGATCTGCTCGGCGGCCTGGCTGAGTTCCTGCACGAGGCGCGTGGTCTGGTCCGCCTCCGCCACCGCAGCCTGGGCGAGCCCGGCCGAGCCGGCCACCTGCCGGCCGATCTCCTGCACGGAGGTCCCCAATTCCTCGGCGGCTGCCGCCACGGTCCCGACATTGGCCGCCGCTTCCTCGGCCGCCGCGGCGACCGTGGTTGATTGCGCGGCCGTCTGGCTCGCATTGGCGGTCATCTGCTCCGCCGTGGACTGCAACTCCGTGGAGGACGAAGAGACCATGCTGACGATGCCGCCGACCGCCCGCTCGAAGCTGTCGGCCAGTTCGACCATCGTGCGCCGGCGCTCCGCCGCGGCGGCCGCATCGGCGATCTGCCGGAGTTCCGCTTCCTCGGCGGCTTTGCGGGCGACCATGGTCTTGATGTTGTCGACGGCGCGGCCGAGCGCGCCGATCTCGTCGCCCCGCTGGCTTTCGGGGATCTCCGCGTCGATCTCGCCGGCGGCCATGCGCTCCAGCACCGCCACCAAGCGGGTGATCGGGCGCTGGATGTTGAGCATCAGCAGGATCGCGGCCGTGAGCAGGCTCAGCAGCATGGCCGCACCCGCCAAGAGGCCGAAGCGCGTCGCGGCGCTGACCTGCTCGGTCGTGGTCTCCATGGCCTTGTCGGTGAAGCCGCGCGCGTTGGCCACGGCCTGATCGATCATGCCCTCGGCCCGGGCGATCTGCTCCGTGATCGACCGTCGTGCCGCGTTCGCCGCGTCCGGATCGACCGCGCCGCCGCGCAGGTCCGTCCGTCCGGCGTCGGCATAGGTCCTCACGGCGCCGGCCAGATCCTGCAACGCCGTCCCGCTGTCACGCAGGATCTGCGGCTTCAACGCGATGGCGATCGGGCGCTCGAGGCCGCGTGACGCCTGCTCGGCTTCCTTGGCCGCTCGGGTGACGGCCGCGTCGGCCTCGGGAGCGGTCCGAGCCAGATCGACGGCCTTGAGGCTCAGCTGGATCCGGTTCAGGGCGACCTGCGCCTGCGAGATCCCGGTCAGGATCGTCTGCTCCCGGGCGACGGCGTCGGTCGCTTCCGCGATCCGACGGTCGCTGTTCCATTGGTTGTAGATCACGCCAGCGGCGAACAAGGCCGTCACGGCGGACGACAAAATCAGTTTGCGGCCGATTGTCAGGCGGGGCATGTGGATCGCCAGTATCCGAGGTGATTGAGCTGGAATTACGTGCTCAATCTTCAGCGTATCGGATAAAGAAAATCCTAATCGCGCGTTTTTTTCCTTGCTGTCGCGATTTTCGACTTGTGTGCGCAAGAGGTTTCGGGCGCGCGCCGGGACTGGCGGCACCGCATCCGCGTGCCCGACGCATGCGAAGGCGAAAAGTTCCGGGTCGGCTGAGATTTATCGCGCGGGAAGCCGGGCGGTCAAAGCGGCGACGGGCAGCGACGGGCAGCGATAACGGGCTGGATCGAGGTGAACGGCGCGTCGTTGGATCGGAACATTCCCGTCGCGGGCCGTGATCGGGCCGTGATCGGGCCATGTCCGGTGGACTGATCGGGATCTGCACGGGGCAGCATCTTCAGGCACCCTCGCCACGCGCGGGGCCGCCGGACGCGTCAGGCGCAGGCTTGCACCGCGCAGGCCGCGCGCACGACCGCAGCGGCCTGGAAATGATGGAGCATGTGGCCGGCGTCCGGCAGACGTTCGAACCGCGCGCCGGGGATCATCCCGGCCGCCCGCTGTCCGTGCAGGGTGGTGTTCACCACCAGGTCGGCGCTGCCGCCCAGGATGCGGACGGGCCGGTGCAGCGACGGGTAGCCGAGGACGCTGCGGGTCAGCGCCGGCCAGAGCCAGCCGGCATCCTCCCCCTCGGCGGTGATCTGCGCCGGGCGACCCGCGAGATCGAACGCGAAGTCCCGGGCGAAGCGCGGCGGCATCGCCTCGGGAAAGAACATCGCGTTCCACAGGAGCGGCAGGAGCATCCGGTCGCTGCTCGCGGCCAGGAGGGCCGACAGAGCGTCGCCGCCGAACGGCAGCGCCCGCGGCCCGAACAGCACCTGCTCCAGCCGCGGCTCCGGGAAGCAGATCGGCGCCAGGGCCACGACGCCGGCGATCTCCTCCGGATGGAGCATCCCGTACGCCAGGGCGACGGCCCCGCCGAACGAGTGACCCAGGATCACCGGCCGCCGCAGGCCGAGGCGCTGCACGGCTTCCCGGATGCTCGCGGCCTGATCCCAGATTTCGGCGGCGGCGCCCCGCGGGCGTCGGCTGAAGCCGTGGCCCGGTCGGTCGACGGCGACCACGCGGAAATGCTCGGCCAGTGCCGGCACGGGGCCGAGCCAGACGTCCTCCAGGCACATCAGCGTGCCGTGGATCGCCACGAGGTCCGGTCCGGGGCCGATCTCCGCGTAGGCGATCGTCCGGTCCTGCGCCAAAGCGACGATCCGGCGCGGCACGATCCGAGGATTCGCCCCGGCTCCCTGCGCCGGCCGAACGGCGCCAGGCAAACTTCCGTGGCAGCGGGCACTTACAGGCGCCGCCG
>NZ_BACT01001012.1:0-129 GCF_000333255.1 Methylobacterium sp. B1
CAACCAGCATATTCGCGAGCAGCCTTCCGCCCCTTATTACATGGCGCAGGCGATGATCATTCAGGAAGCAGCGCTCAAGCAGATGGACCAGCGGGTCAAAGATCTGGAAGCCCAGGTCGCGCAGCTGCA
>NZ_BACT01001011.1:0-1407 GCF_000333255.1 Methylobacterium sp. B1
GCAGCGAAAGCCGGTGGTCGATTCCGATCAAGCCCGCGAGCGCTTGCCGGGCCCGCAGGCGCTTCCCCATCAGGCGCGCCCGCACGATGGCAGCCGCGGCCCGGGGGTGAACGAGGATCTGGCGGGCTGTCCCCAAAAGCGTGCGCCAGGAGCGGCGCGGCGATCCGTGATACGGGCCGCCTTCACGGCCCGATGCCCCGTCCGACGGCGTCATTCCAAGTCCTCGCCGAAGGTCGTGACCGACAGGGCGGGATGGTAGAACGGATCGTGCCGGATCACGGCGCGCCAGCGCTCGGAGAAGCGGGCCGCCTCCTGCTCGAAGCGCGTGCGCTTGGCACCGACGGAGGGACCGCGGCTGACGGATTCGAGATGGGCCAGGGTCGCGGCCGGCGTCCAGATCGTCTTCCAGCCGGCGGCCCCGAGGCGCAGGCAGAAATCCACGTCGTTGAAATCGACCGGGAAGGACTCGGCGTCGAAGCCCCCAACTGCCAGATACTTGTCGCGCGCGACGGCGAGGCAGGCGGCCGTCACCGCCGAGACCTCGTGCGCCACACGCAGCCGGCCGAGATGGCCCGGCGTGTCCCCGGGCCGGCGGCGCAGGATATGGCCCGCCCGACCGCCGAGGCCGACGACGACGCCGGCATGCTGCAATGTGCCGTCGCCGTAGAGAAGCTTTGCCCCGACGGCGCCGACATCCGGCCGGCAGGCCTGCCGGACCATGGCTTCCAGCCAGCCGGGCTCCAGGACGGCGACATCGTTGTTCAGGAGCACGACGATCGCGCCCGACGCCGCGCCGACGCCGGCATTGACCATCGCGGCGAAATTGAAGGGTTGAGGGTCCATGAGGATCCGCACGCGCGGATCGTCGCGCAGGCTTGCGTAGTGATCGAGCACCGCGGGATCGGTGGAACCGTTGTCGACGATGATCAGCTCGATCGCCGCATAGGCGGTCTCGTGGAGCACGCCGCGGCAGACGCGGGTGATCAGGTCCAGGCGGTCGCGCGAGGGAATCACGATGCTCACCAGCGGCGCCGGATCCGGAAGCGGCCATTTCAGGTGAACGGCGCCGTCGTGGATCTCGGCACGGAGCGAAGGCCACCCGGATCGACGCGCGTCGAGGGCTGCCGCCCGGGCGGACGCGTCGAGCCCGTCGCCGACGGTGCGGGCGAGAATCCGCGGGACATGCGCCACCCGCGCGGCGCGGGTCGTCGCGGCGGCCGCGATGGCCAAACCGATCTCCTCCATCGGGCCGACGGGGCGCCCCGGACTTGCGGAGAGCCACGTCTTCGACAGGAGCAGGGGGAAACCCGGATAGCCCGTCGCCAGGGGCAGATCCGGGCTCCAGTCCGGCTTCAGCTGCGGGCGACCGTCGGGGCCGATCGCGTCGCCGTAGGCGATGTCCGCGTC
>NZ_BACT01001010.1:0-263 GCF_000333255.1 Methylobacterium sp. B1
CGCGACCCGCGCGGGCTGATCACGCGGATCGACCACCCGGACGGGCTGAGCCTCGCCTTCGACAACGACGCGGCCGGCCGGCGCACCGGCGTCACCCTGGTCGGCACCGACGGCACCCGGTGCGAACTCCTGCGCTACCGCTACGACGCCCGCGCCAACCTCGTGGCGGCCGAGTCGACCTGCGGCCCCTCGCACGCCTACGAGCACGACGCCGCCGATCGCCGGATCGCCTGGGCGGACGGGGTCACGACCTGGTCGCGGCG
>NZ_BACT01001008.1:0-12214 GCF_000333255.1 Methylobacterium sp. B1
ACGGGGCGTTCGGACGTCCCGTATCGACACGCATTCTATGGTGAACTGGGGCGACAGCGGCCGAGCGGCGCATGACCGTCGGACGTCCCAGGGTGGCGCNGTTGTGAAAGAACAGATCGATCGCCTTGCCCATGGAGCCGGTGACGCCCGCCCGCCACTCCCGCGATTGCAGCATCTCCAGGTCGCGCTTGCTGGAGAGATAGCCCAGCTCCACCAGCACGCTCGGCACGTCGGGGGAGCGCAGCACCACGAAGCGCGCCTCGCGGTGGGGCTTGGCGCTCATCTCGATCACGGGGGCGAGCTGGCCCATCAGCGTGCGGGCGAAGCCCGACGAGAAGCCGCGGGTCTCGCGGAGGGTCAGCTCCTGCAGGATGTCGGCGATGTCCGGCGGCGCCTCGGCGGCGTCGGCGCCCGCGGCGGCGTCGGCCCGGTTCTCGCGCTCCGCGAGCTTGGCGGATTCGGCGTCCGTGGCCTTCTCGGCATTGGTGTAGATCGTGGCGCCCCGCACCTGGGGGGCCGCCGAGATCGAATCCGCGTGGATCGACACGAACAGGTCGGCCTTGGCCTCGCGGGCGAGGCGCACCCGGTCGGCGAGGGGCACGAACACGTCCCGGTCGCGGGTCATCCGGACCCGGTAGCGCCCGGCCGCCTCCAGCTTCTCCACCAGCGCCTGGGCGAAGCCGAACACGATATCCTTCTCGAACACGCCGCCCACCGCGATGGCGCCGGGATCGGTGCCGCCGTGGCCGGCATCGACCATGATCAGCGGGCGCTGGTCGGTCGGTTCCGGCGGGGCGCTGCGGGCCTGGGCGGGGGCGGGATCCGCGGCGGCCGCCGCCTTGCGGAAGGCGTCGCGGTCGGCGCGCTGGAGCGGGATCGTGAGCAGCACCGCGCCGTCGCGGGCCCGCGTCACCGATTCGATCCTGCCGACGGTGGCGGGGGCGGTGAGGTCGATCACGATGCGGGAGCGGCCTGGGGCGAACAGGCCGTAGCGGAAGGATTGGACGAGCCCGTCGCGGCGGCTGCCGGTTCCAGATTCGAGCTGGAAGTTGACCTCGGGCAGGTCGATCACCGCCCGGTCCGGCCGCTCCATCACGAAGCCGCGGGCCTCGACGGCCCGGGACAGGGTCAGGGTCAGGCGCGTGCCGCCGGCCTGGCTCGCGAGGTCGGCCCCGATGGCGACGGCGGGCTTCTCACCGTTCTGCGCGGCAACCGGCGCTCCCGCCAGGGCCGGCAGAAGCGCCACGGCCAGGCGAAGCCATGCGGTACGGATCAGGCGCGCGCAGTTCGGCATCGGTCCGGTGTCGTTTCCCGTGCCCTCCGTTACGGCATGGGACCGACTTGGTTAACGGACGGTTGCCGCCGCCGGTTCGATCCGGGCGCCCGTGTTGCCGGGATGCGACAAGTCCCGCGCCGCTTCAGCGGTACGCGACCACGCGGCTCGTCTGACCGATGACCGTGACCCAGCAGGTCAGGGACGCGTCAGCGGCCCGCTGGACCTCGCCGACCTGCAGGCGAATCACCTCGGCCGGCGACCGGGCGCCCGAGAGCGCCCGCAGATGCGCCAGGGCCGCCTCGCCCTCGCCGCGCACGTAGCGGGCGATGGTCGAGCCGATCTCGACGACATCGAAGCGGTCGGGGGTGAAGACGATCCGGTCTGGGACGTCGACGGCGTCCGGCATCGGCGGGACGGCGATATCCGCCGCGGCGCCGGCTTCGGGGACCGCCTGCGCGGCCGTCTCGGTCGGCCCATCGGCCGGCCCGTCGGCCGGCACCTCAGAGGCGGTCTCGGGCAGGACCGGGGTGGTCGCCGCGCACGCCGCCTGGGCCGGCTCGGCCTGCGGCTCGTGGGTCTCGACGGAAACGTCGCTCGCCGGCGCGGGTGCGTCCTCGGCGATCGGCGCAGGGCGGGTCTCGGCCGGGGCCGGCGCCTTCCGGAGCGGTTGGGGTGATCCGGCGGGGCGGCCTCCCCTCGGTCGACGCGGCTTTCCCATCGCGCGATCTCCTCCTGTCGGCGTCAGGCCGTCCTGACGGAGCGGCGGCCGGAGGGTCGTGCGCAGCCGGCTCGCCCGCGGTGTCGGCCTCGGACCCGTGACGCCCGGGTGTCAGAGCCTCGGATCTGGTCGGCGCCGCGCGCCCTCCGGATCCCGTATCGCGTCCCCGATCGAGGATCGGGGACGGCGCGCCGGCCTCAGCGGGCGGCGGCGTTCTGGGCGAGGGCGCCGTAATCCTTGGCCTGGGCCTGGAGCGCGGCGAACTGGCTGCGGACGAACTCGGACTGGAGCTCGAACGCCTCGCGGAGATCCTTCGTGCGCACCAGCTTCTGGGCGAAGTCGAAGGTCGCGTTGGCGTTGGCCTGCGCGTGATCAAACCCCTTCGCGACCGCGGCGGTCAGGGTCGACTGGAAGGTCTGACCCGAGGTCTGGACCTGCTCGGCGACCTTCACGGCGTTCGTCATCATGGTGCCGACAGCGGTCCGAGCCTGATCGACGCTCTTCTCGGCGAAGTCGCGCATCTCGGTCGGGATCTCGAAGTTCGGGGTCTGCATCGATGTCTCCAGCAACATTCATGGAGCGGGACGCCGGATGCGTCCGCGTTGACGCGCTTCTATATGTTGCACCGCAACAAGAAGTCAAGTGCATGCTTCGGGGGCCATGCAGGACCCGGAAGCCCGATAAAATGCAGATCTGATGATCTCGCACAGTCATCGCATCGCGGCTGCAGCCCCGATAGCAGATGGCGTGCAAGCTGCGCCATTTATCCGATCGGCCAAGATTGCCGATCCCGGCAAGAGGCCGCTTCGCAAAAAACGATCTGCCTGTCCAGAGGGGCACGAACGGATCGTGAATGCTTGTGGTATACCAGACGGGCCGGGCCGCCTCGGATCATCGCGGCTGGGCCAGCGAATCCGGATGCTGCATCGCACCAGCCGCGGCTCCGGACAGACGGGCGTAGAGCCCCCGGAGCGCCGCCGCATGGGCGTCCAGGCCCATCGGCGCGGTGCGGAAGAGCCTGCGGGCCTCCGCCCCGAGCGACGCCGCCAGGGCGTCGTCCCGGAGCGCCGTGAAGGCCTCGGCGAGGGGCCCGACCTCCGGTGCGAGCACGAATCCGGTCCGGCCGTGCCGAACCTTCTCGGCGGCGCCGGAGCGGTCGGAGGCCACGACCGGGATGCCGGCCGCCAGCGCCTCGTAGACGGTGAGCGGGCCGGTCTCGTACCAGCGCGACGGCGCCGCCAGCGCCCGGGCGCGGGTCCGGAGCGTAGCCCAGACCGCCTCGGGCCTCTGCCATCCGATCACCTCCACGCCGTCCCGGGCACGCAGCTCCGCCTCCAGGGGGCCGGCGCCGATGAACAGGGCCGGAAGTCCGGCCCTCCGCGCGGCGTCGGCCACGAGGTCGGCGCCCTTCTCGCGGGTCAGGCGCCCCACATAGGCGATCGCGTCGCCGCGGGCGGGCGCGGCCGCGGGCCCCTCCGGAAGCCGGACGGGGTTGTCGATCCGATGATGCGTGAGGGCGTAGCCGCCGAGCAGAGCGCCCAGCCGCTGCCGGCTGGCGTCGCAGACATGGACGACGTGCAGCGGATGGTGCCGGCTGGCCCGACCGACGACCTGCCGCATCGCCGCGGCACGGGCGACCCGCACGAGCTTGTGCCCCCGGCTGCGGGGATCGCAGGGCGCCGCGAGGCAGGCGGCCGACAGGGGGGCGAGCCCGCAGGGCTCGGCCCGGTCGAAGCGGTAATAGACGCCGTTCGGGCAGGCCAGGGCGTAGTCGTGCAGCGTGACGACCAGCGGCACCCCGGTCTTCGACAGGACCGGAACGATCGCCGGCGACAGGGTCCGGGTCCATTGGTGCAGGTGGATACAGTCCGGCGGCGCGGCGAGGCCGGCGAGGGCCGCGGTGAGGCGGCGGGCGGCGGCGGCGTGCCAGATCCCGGCGGCGGCCGCCCGCGCGGCACCGAGCGACCAGATGTCGGGCAGGCCGAGGTCGATCCGCTGGATCCCGGCATGGTCGAGGAGCGGATCGACGGCCCCCGAGATCGCCTGGATGTAGGTGACGGCGAGACCGGCCTCGGCGAGCCCGCGGGCCGATTCCAGCGCCACCTTCTCGGCCCCGCCGCTGGCGGCCGCGAACTCGGCCAGGATCACGACATGCACGGTGTCCCTCCCGGGGATTGCGTCGGTCTCGGGAGCCGGGAGGATGAAGGAGAGCGGTTTACGGGGGATCAAACGCGACCGGATACAGATCTCTGCCCGGGATCAGAGCGGCGGATTTCCTGACGTGCACGTCGTCCTCGTCGCAGACCACGCCGCGATCAACGGCGGCCAGGCCAAGGTCGCGATCGAATCCGCCCTGGGGCTCGCCGCCCGGGGGATCCGCGTCAGCCTGTTCGCCGCGGTCGGCCCGGTGGACCCCCGGCTGGAGCCCGCCGGCATCCGGGTGGTCTGCCTGGAGCAGGACGACGTCACCACGGCGCGCAGCAAACTGGCCTTCGCCGCCCAGGCGATCTGGAACGGCGCGGCGCGCCGCGCCCTCGCGCGGGAACTCGCCGCCTGCGACCCCCGGGACACCCTCGTCCACGTCCACGCCTTCGCCAAGGCGCTGTCGCCGTCGATCGGCCCGGCGATCCGGGCCTCCGGGCTGCCGTGCCTCTACACGATGCACGAGTTCTTCCTCGTCTGCCCCACCGGCGGCTTCTACGCCTATCCGGAGCAGCGGATCTGCCATCGGACCCCGATGTCGGCCGCCTGCATCGCGGCGCATTGCGACGCACGCAGCTACCCGCGCAAGGTGGCCCGGATGGTCCGCCATGCCGGCCTCGCCCACGTGGCCCGGCTGCCGGATCTGTTCGCCCACGTCGTCACGATCAGCGATCTGCAGGAAAGCGTCGTCCGGCCGCTGATGCCCCCCGGCACCGTGTTCCACCGGGTCGACAACCCGATCGCGGTGGTGCAGGCGCCCCTGCGGGAGGGCGCGCCGGGCGACTTCCTGTTCGTCGGGCGGATCTCCACCGAGAAGGGCGCGCCGATCTTCGCGGACGCGGCCAAGCGCGCGGGGGTGCGGGCGGTCTTCGTCGGCGACGGCCCCCAGCGGGCCGATCTCGCGGCGCGCTATCCCGAGGCCGTCATGCTCGGCTGGCGCGACGCCGCCGGCGTACAGGCGCTGATGCGCCAAGCCCGGGCGCTGGTCTTCCCGAGCGTCTGGTACGAGGGCCAGCCGCTCACCGTCTACGAGGCCCTGGCCTGCGGGGCGCCGGTGATCGTCAGCGATGCCTGCGCGGGGCGGGAGGCGGTGATCGATGGCGAGACCGGGTTCTGGTTCCGCTCCGGCGATCCGGAGGCGCTCGCCGCCCATCTGCGCCGCCTGACCGACGACGGCCTCGCCGCCCGGATGGGCCGGGCCGCCCACGACCGCTACTGGACGGCGCCCCTGAGCCTCGACGCCCATCTCGACCGCCTCGAGGGCGTCTACGAGACGGTGATGCGCGGGGCCACCGCCCGCAGGAGGGGCCTGAGCCCGGTCGATCGGCCGCTCGCGACCGCCTGACCCTGCCGCCGGTTCGGCCGTCCGTGCGCGGGACGCGGAGCCATCCCGTCGGCGCCGCGCTGCCCGTCGCGCTGCCGCGGATCCCGACGCCGCGCGGGTGACGCCGGCGAGGCCATGGGCCGGACGCTTCGACCGGAAAGCCCATGCGGCCGCCGGAAAGATCGGAAACACCCGCCGTCCCTCGCGTTGATGCCCACCAGCACCCTTGCGTGCCTCCGTCACGGACGAGCGAGCGACATGGCCGAGACCCAAAACAAGCCGAACGAAGCCAAGCCGGGCTTCCAGCAGGGCAGCGCCAAGCCGGGCGACGCCAAGAACCCCGACAACAAGCAGGAGAAGCTGAACGAGCGCCTGGACGAGGCCCTGGAGGAGACCTTCCCGTCGAGCGATCCGGTGTCGGTGAAGATCACCAAGTAGGCCCCCGGGCCTGCACCGGCCGGGCGGCCGTCAGGCCGCCCGGTCGTCCGGGACCGGCTCCCGCCCGCGGTCGATCAGGCGGCGGGCCTCGGGCCCCGGGACCGCACGGCTGAACAGGAAGCCCTGGACCTCGTCGTAGCCCTCCGCGCGGAGCATCGCGAGCTGCTCGACGGTCTCCACCCCTTCGGCGGTGGTGGCGATGCCGAGGCTGGCGCCCAGGCTCGCCACCGCCCGCACGATCGCCGTGCAATGGGTGTTCTCGCCGACCTGGCTCACGAAGGAGCGGTCGAGCTTGATCTTGTCGAAGGGGAAGCTGCGCAGGTAGCCGAGGCTCGAATAGCCGGTGCCGAAATCGTCCATCGCGATCCGGATGCCCAGGGCCCGCAGCTCATGCAGGGTCGCGAGGTTGGCGGCGCTGTCGGCGAGCAGGACCGATTCGGTGATCTCCAGCTCGAGGCGCCGCGGGTCGAGGCCCGAGGTCGCGAGGGCGCCACGCACGGTCTCGACCAGGCTGCGGTTGCGGAACTGGATCGGGGAGAGGTTCACGGCGAGGCGGATCGCCTCCGGCCAGGTCGCCGCCTCCGCGAAGGCGGTCTGCATCACCCAGGCGCCGATCGGGACGATCAGGCCGGTCTCCTCGGCCAGCGGCACGAACTCGGCCGGCGAAACCGGGCCGTGGTCCGGATGGGACCAGCGCAGCAGCGCCTCGAAGGCCAGGATCCGGTCGGAACGGGCATCCATCAGCGGCTGGTAGACCAGCGAGAACTGGCCGCGGGCGAAGGCCTCGCGCAGCTCGTTCTCGCGCCGCCGCCGTGCCTGCACCCAGGCATCCATCTCCGGCTCGAAGCACCGGAAGGTGCCGCCGCCCTCGGCCTTCGCCCGGTACAGGGCGAGGTCGGCGTTCTTCATCAGGGTTTCGGGATCGGTGCCGTCCCGCGGCAGGCAGGCGACCCCGATGCTGGTGCCGATATGGCAATCCTGGCCGTCCAGGCGGAAGGGCCGGCCGAGTTCGGCGATCACCCGGGCGATCAGCCCATCGGCCAGGGCCGGGAGATCCATCCCCCCTACCAGGATGGCGAACTCGTCGCCGCCGAGCCGGGCCACGAGGTCGTCCTTGCGCAGGCAGCCGGCGATCCGCTCGGCCGCCTCGCGCAGGAGCGCGTCGCCGACCGGATGGCCCAGCGTGTCGTTGACGATCTTGAACTTGTCGAGGTCGAGGCAGAGCAGCACCGCCGCCTCCCCGTCCCGGGCGTGGCGGGAGATCGCCTCGGCGAGGCGGTCCCGGAACAGCACGCGGTTCGGCAGCCCGGTGAGCGCGTCGTGGTGCGCCATGTGGGCGATGCGGGCCTCGGCCCTCCGGCGTTCCGTCATGTCGATGGCGGCTTCGAGCACGGCCTGCCGCCCCTCGAACGGCATCGCCCGCTGGAACAGGGAGACCTCGATCGCCGAGCCGTCGGCGCGCCGGTGGAGGGCGCCGGTGGGCGGCAGGCCGAGCCCCGGCGCCGCGTCGGGGGGCATGGCGAGATCGGCCGGCGCCCGGCTCAGGAACTGCTCGCGGCTGTAGCCGTAATGGGCGACGGCCGCGTCGTTGACCGCCAGGAAGCGGTCGCGCGCGTCGGCCACGACCCACATCGGGACCGGGTTGTTCTCGAACAGGAGCCGGAACGAGGCCTCCCGGGCCTTGATGTCGCCGACATCCGTCATGGTGACCGAGAGGAGATCGCCGACGCAGCCCGCCTCGACCTTGAGGTAGAGCGTGCCGCCGTCGGACCGGGGGCGGCTCAGCTCGAAGGCGGAGCGCCCGCCCCGCTCGACCATGGCGGCGAGGGTCGCGATCGTCCGCGCGGTGATCGCCCCCGGGAAGAGCTGGCCGATGCGCTGCCATTGCAGGACCGCGGCGGGCCGCTCCAGGAGGCGCTCGGCGCCGCGGTTGAGGGCCACGATCTTGAAATCGACCGGGTGGCCCGCCGCGTCACGGATCGTGCTGAGGGCCAGGATCCCCTGGTCGGTGGCGGTGAACATCGCCTGGACGAGTTCGGTCCGGACGCTCGCCCCGTCGAACCCGATCAGCACGAACGGCTCGCCCCAGCGGTTGTCGAGGGGCACACCGACGAGGCGGGTCGAGGTCACGACGCCGGCATCCAGGCGATCGCACCGGCTGTAGGCGGGCTGGCCGGATCCGAGGGCGGCCGCGACCATCTCGCCGACGGGCTCGCGCAGCTCGATCGGGAGCGCGTCGACCGGGACGGTCTCGCTGGGACAGGGTTCCGCCGACGGGCCTTCCGACCCTTGCGCGAGCCAGGCGCCGAACTCCTGGCCCGCCCAGAGGATCCGGGCGGCCTGGCCGTCCCGGGTGGTCACCAGGGCGGCCCGGTCGGCGAGGCGGCCGAGGCTCCCGAGCACGACGGCCTCGTAGGACGGGATCGGCGCCCCCGGCGTCCGGCAATCCTGCCAGCGCCGAAGGATGTTGCGGCCCGTCTGTCCGTCGTCGTCGTGCGCGGTCACCGAGCCGCCCCAGTTGTTCACCGGGGGCCAGGAAGCTGGGACTTCGTTTAAGCCGGGTTCATGAGCCGACTTATAATCCCATGATACGTACTATTCCCCAGTTTGATCTCGATTTTCAGGCCGCCTCGAGCAACCGGCGGGCGATCACCTGGGCCTGGATCTCCGCGGCGCCCTCGAAGATCGAGAGGATGCGGGCGTCGCACAGGATCCGGCTCACCGGGTATTCCAGCGCGAAGCCGTTGCCGCCGTGGATCTGCAGGGCGTTGTCGGCCGCCGCCCAGGCGACGCGGGCGCCCAGCAGCTTCGCCATGCCGGCCTCCAGGTCGCAGCGCTTGCCGGCATCCTTCTCGCGGGCCGAGAAATAGGTGAGCTGGCGGGCGATGTTGATCTCCACCGCCATCATGGCGAGCTTGTCGGCGACCCGCGGGAAGTTGACCAGCGCCTTGCCGAACTGGACCCGCTCCTCGGCGTAGCGCAGGCCGACGTCGAGGGCTGACTGGGCGACGCCGATGGCCCGCGCCGCCGTCTGGATGCGGGCCGATTCGAAGGTCTGCATCAGCTGGGCGAAGCCCTTGCCCTCGACCTCGCCCAGCAGGTTGCCGGCGGGCACCTCGAATCCCTCGAAGGCGAGCTCGTACTCCTTCATGCCCCGGTAGCCGAGCACCTCGATCTCGCCGCCCGACAGGCCCTGGACCGGGAACGGCTCCGCGTCGGTGCCCCGGGGCTTCTCGGCGATCAGCATGGAGAGGCCCTTGTGGCCCTTCTCCTCGGGCTTGGTGCGGACGAGCACCGTCATGATGTCGGCGCGGACCGGGTGGGTGATCCAGGTCTTGTTGCCGGTGATCTTCCAGGTGTCGCCGTCCTTCACCGCCCGCGTGCGGAGCGAGGCGAGGTCGGAGCCGGTATTCGGCTCGGTGAAGACGGCCGTGGGCAGGATGTCGCCGCTGGCGATCTTGGGCAGGAAGCGCTGCTTCTGCTCCTCGGTGCCGCCGCACAGGATCAGCTCAGCGGCGATCTCCGAGCGGGTGCCGAGCGAGCCGACGCCGATATAGGCGCGCGACAGCTCCTCCGAGACCACGCACATGGCGGTCTTCGGCAGGCCCATGCCGCCGTATTCCTCCGGGATCGTCAGGCCGAAGACGCCGAGCTCGGCCATCTTGGTGACGATCTCCATCGGGATGTAGGCGTTCTTCAGGTGCCACTCGTGCGCCTGATCGACCACTTCGGCCTTGCCGAAGCGGCGCATCTCGGAGCGGATCGCCTCCATGTCCTCGTCGAGGCCCGAGGCGCCGACCGTGGCCGAGCCGCTGCCGTCGCGCATCCGCGCCACCAGGGCGGCGCGGTTCTCGGGGGTGTTCCCCTCGGCGATCAGGGTCTCGACCGCCTCGGTACGGTACTGCGCCACCTCCTTGGCGGTGAGCCCGAGCGAGCCGGTGAGGCGGACCATCTCGCCCTGGCTCATCGGGATGCCGGAGAACAGCTGGTCGAGATACTCGCCGGCGCCGATCCGGACGAGGAGCGACTCGGTCTCGCCGAACCGGCCCTCGGCCTGGAGGCGCTCGGCGTAGCCGCCGAGCTCGGCGACCGCCTCCGCGTAGGTCGCGAGCCATGCGAGCCCGTGGGCGGCGTGCTGCTCGCCCTCGAGCTTGGCCGCGTCGATCCGCCCGTCCGTTCCGAGGATCCGCGTGCGGACCCGGCGGGTCGCCTCCGCGACGAGGGCCTTGACGCTCTCGCCGGCGGCCCTGGCGAGGGTGGCGATATCCTGCGGCTCGGTCTGGATGGCGGGGGATGCGGACATGGTTTCCTGCTCGCGTGGCGTCTTCTTGGATCGGGTCTTTTAACCTGTCGCGGGCCGGAGCCGAAGCAGATTTCGTTTGGCTCGCCTTGAACTCAAGTTGAATGCCGGAGCTCACGGGCCGATGCGCAGCCCATGAAAGTCAAGGCCGGGCCGGTGCGGCGATACGCGTCGGTCCCGACACTGATGATCCGTCCGCCGCCCTGCCGAAAGCTGTTCGCCAGACCGTGCCCGGCTCAGCGCCTCTGCTCGCAGCGCGTCTTCACGTAGGCCCCGTCCTCGCCCTTGAAGCCTGTACTGGCTGCCAGCACCGGGCCCTGAACGAGGCATTCCTGGAGCGTGTGGGCCGGCCCGGTGACCACGTCGAGGGCGGTCTCGCGGGAGCAGTCCGGGGCCTGGACGGAGGCGGCGCAGATGAGCGCGACGACGATGATCTGGTTCATGGGGCCTCCCGTATGGGCCCGACTCTCGAGACGGCGGGCGGCGTCTACCGAAAGATGGGCCGCCGGAACTGGTTCCATCGGCCCGGACGCCCGTCGTCGCGAGCGGAGCATAGTGATGACGGAGCGGGTCACACCAGCGCGGTGAGATCCGCACCCGACTCGATCGTCTCCGGGCTGGGCACGCGTCCCTCGCCCAGCAGGTGCAGGAATGCCGTGAAGGCCGGGTTGCGGCCGATGCTGCAGGCGGCCACGGCCCGGTCTTGGCGGACATAATAGGCGATGAAGTCCAGCGCCGCCGGATCGCCCTGCAGGATGATCCGATCGAAATCCGGCGCGTAGCCGCCGTAATCCAGGCGCTTGTCGCCCTGGTTGCTCCAGAAGAACGGCGCGCCCGCGAAGGCGCCGCTGGCGCCCAGCATCGCCCGGGCGACGTGGGTGCCGTGCTGCTGCGCCAGACGCCAGTGCTCGATCCGGGCGGTGACGCCGCTGCCGCGCTCCGGGAAGGCCGCGATGTCGCCGGCGATCCAGACGTTGTCGGCGAGCTTCAGATCGGCGCCGACCGGGAGGCCGCTGGTCTCGTCCGGCTCCACCCCGGCGACGATCCCGGTCTCCGGCGCGGCGCCGGCGCCGATCAGCACGAGATCGGCCGGCAGCCGCGTGCCGTCCGCGGTCTCGACGGCCTCGACGGAGCCGGTGCCGGCGATCCGCGCGACCTTGCCGGTCACGAAGGTCACGCCGTTGCCGGCGTGGTAGCGCTTCAGCGCCGCGCCCACGGCCTCACCGAAGCGCTTGGCGAAGGGGATCTCCTCCCGCGCCAGCACCGTCACCGACAGGCCGCGCTTGGTCAGGAAGGCCGCGGCCTCCAGGCCGATGAAACCCGCGCCGATCACCACCACGCGCTTGGCCTGCTCCGCCGCGGCGCTGAGCCGCACCGCATCGTCGAGGCTGCGGAGCGTCATCACGCCGTCGAGATCGCGGCCGTCGAAGTCCGGCACCACCGCGCGGCTGCCGGTGGCGATCAGCAGCGCGTCGCCGGTGAGCACCCGGCCGTCCGCCAGGGTGACGCTGAGGCGCGCCGGATCGATCCGGACCGCCTCGGCCTCGATCCGCTCGACTTGGTGGGCGGCGGAGAAATCCGGCTCCAGCAGGGTCTTCTCCGCCGGGGTGGGCTTGGCCAGGAATTGCTTGGACAGCTTGGTCCGGTCGTAGGGCGGGTGCCCCTCGCGGCCGACCATCGTGATCGCGCCCGCAAAACCCTCGCGCCGGAGCGTGGTGATGCAGGCGGCCGCCGCCGCCCCGGTGCCGACGATCAGGACCTGTCCGAGGGGCGTCCGGGCGTGCCGGGCCGGAGCGGGCTCGGGAGTCAGCGTCGCCACCGCCTCGCCGCCCTCGATCCGGACGGGATAGCGGGTCAGCGCCTCAAGCGCCGGCGGCTCCTCCAGGCTGCCGTCGGCGAGGGCGAAGGCCGCCTTGTGCCAGGGGCAGTAGAGCCGGCCGCCGCAGATCTCGCCCT
>NZ_BACT01001007.1:0-7282 GCF_000333255.1 Methylobacterium sp. B1
TCCACGCTAGTCCACCGCACTCGGCGTCGCATGGTGGGATAGCTGGTGGGGTAGAATGGCGCGCGAAATCAATCGCCTTTCGGCTCGCAAGGTCCAGACGCTGAACGAGCCCGGCCGGCACGCCGACGGCGGTGGCCTTCACCTCGTGATCGAGCCCAGCGGATCGAAGCGCTGGGTGATGCTCTACCGCATGCCGGGCCGCCGTCGCGAGATGGGCCTCGGCTCCGCGAGCGCGATCACCCTGGCCAGAGCGCGTGAGCTGGCGGCGGCCGCCCGGGCGCAGATCGCCGAGGGCATCGACCCGATCGACGCCAAGGCCGCGGCGGTCGCGCTCCCTTCCCCGCCAGCACCGGTCACGTTCGCCGACGTGGCTGAGACCTACATGGCCGACCGTGAGAAGTGCTGGCGGAACGCCGCGCACCGCGCGCAATGGCGCCAGACGCTGGAGGTCCAGGCCGCGAGCCTCTGGCGCATGCCGGTGGCCGAGATCGGCACCGACGACGTGCTCGCGGTGCTGCGGCCCATGTGGCACGAGAAGGCCGAGACGGCGCGCCGGATCCGCGGACGCATCGAGCGCGTCTTGGATGCGGCCCGTGTCGGCGGCCACCGGTCCGGCGAGACCCGCGGGCTGACCTGGGGCGAGGTCGATATGGCCGCAGCGCTCTGGACGCTCCCGGCCGAGCGCATGAAGGCCGGCCGGCTTCACCGGGTGAAGGCGCGCACTGTCACTTCATCCTGCGCGATATGCGCGTCATCGCGATGCAGCCGCTTCACCCACAGCCGCAGGGCCGGGGGCACGCTCGGTTGCCACGAGGCGAAGTCGCACCACGCCCGGCCCGTGCAGGCCATCTGCCAGCGCATCTGCGGGCGGTGATCCTCCGGGATCTCCCCGGCGAGCAGCGTTTCCAGATGGGTCCGCGGCGTCGGGCACTTGAACTCGACCAGGCCATCGACCCCGACGAGGCGATCCGGGCTGGCCCCGGCCATGGCGATCGTCGGATGGTCCACGAACCCGACCTTCGCGGTGTCGACGCCGTACAGGAATTCGTAGGCGTCGCAGGCCTGCGGCTCCCGCTCCGAGCCCTCCAGCATCGCGGCGGTGAGGTAGTGCTGCGCCCGCAACGCCCGGCCGGTCACCGTGCTGTGGGCGCTGGCGATGATCACCTGGGTGGGCGTGGTGGCGCCGATGATCGGCCTGCAGGTCGAGGTGGTGGCGGCGCTGAAGGGCGTCCCGGCGGAGCTGTGGTCGCTGCTCACCGTCGGGATCGGCGCCTACATGCTGGCCCGCTCGGTGGACAAGATCGTGCCGCAGGTGATCGGGTCGAAGAGTTGAGCCCCGGGGCCGCGGGCGCGCCTCGATGACGGACGAGACACCGCCCCGGGTCCGGACGGCTCGGACGGGCCGCGGCGAGCGAAGGACCGGACCCATGGCCGACCATCTGCCCGAATGGATCGGGCGCCTGATCGAGCGCGTCGAGACCACCGGCCGGCAGATGGATGCGCTCGGGGGCAAACTCGACCGGATGGACGAGAAGCTGGAGGGCGTGGCCTACCGGCGGGACATCGAGCACTTCGTGGCGCGTGACGAGATCGAGCGGCGGATCGACAAGGCGGTGGACGGCGCAAAGGCGGAGGCCGCCAAGGGGCTGGCCGAGGTCGCCGGGCAGGTGCGGGACCTGCGCAAGATCGGCTGGGGGCTGGCCTTGGCGGCGCTGCTGGCCTTCGGGGGGATCGTGCTGGCGAAGATTGGGTTGGCAGGGCGGTGAGCTGTGCGAGCTGATTCAACCTGATGACCGGCGTGGATTTTGAGCCCCGACACGCCTCGTAGAGACTACCATCAGCCCCACCGGCACCGCCCAGCGGGGCTTTTTCGCGGGCGCCATGATGTCTTGATCGACGCGTATCAGCGCCGAGACATGCATTCCCGCATGAAGGCGCCGCGTTGCGACATAGTATATCGATTGAATGCAGCCGATCCTTTTCCGGGGTTGCGCGAGTAGAGGCCCTTCAGCACTGCCTCAGACAAACAGCGTTCCCGCTTCTCATTCACCTGAGCCACCGCTGAGGCTGCTGTCGTGGCCAGAGCACCGAGAATGATCACAGCTCTGATCATGGTCCACTCTTTGATTTCGAAGGCAAAGCGCGGGCTCGCGACGAGACAGCTACGCACTCCGACAATTTGTGCCCGATCTTGCGTTATCGGCAAACGACGCGAAAATTCGCGTCGCGTACTGGCTCGGCCTACAAGGCTGAAATCAGTGGCTCTCTGCCCCATGAAAGCATCGGAGCGGGGACTGGTCTGGCCGTACGATCTCAGCGAGGATTCGTCACCGAAGGCGGATTGCCATCCGTCCGGAAAGACGCCTCGAATTGCCCGTTGGACGTATCAGCTCGACACTGAACGATTCCCGGCTTTCGATAAGGGTTGGTGAAGCGGCACGATCCGACTGCGTTCGCCCGATCGGTTTTGCCGCCGTACCCGAAAATGACGCCATCGATCGGCTGCACGGCCGTGTCGGGATCCGGCTTCACCTGCTTGTCGCCGAGGCCTGTGAAGGTCAGCGCCGCGCCGGTGTCAGTCACGAAGTAGAAGCCGACCCGGCCATTCCGGTAAATCGTATTCAGGAGTTTGCCGCTGCACTCACGCGTGCGATCCGTACCGCCGATGACGAGCCGATTACAGGCGCCATTTGCGATCGCCATCGTTGGTATCTCAGCCTGACGAGGCGCTGCTTGTGCGCCGCTGACAGCGGCGATCATAGCGAGGGCGATGTGAAGAGTGCGCATCAGATTGCCTTGGCGTGGAACCAGAGTCCCATGCTGCTCAGGTTTTGCATTATAAACTCGACATCATCGGTCTTGATCCTGGTCTCCTTGGAGACGTCGAGAACCTTCATCATGGCGCTCAGGATGCTGCCGCGATTGTCTTTCGAAAGGCTTGGCGCGACCGACATGATGAGGACGACGTAGGACAGCAGGCAACTCGCGGCCTTCTTGGGATCACCTCCAGCGGCGCAGATGAGCGTTACCTCGTCGGCAGGACCGCGCACTTTCGAGCCGCCCACCATCAAGACGGCGAAATCGCCGACCTCGTAGGTGCAAATCGCTCGAGCCTGCTCGCCGCAATCCTTTTGCTTGATATTTACGCGCTCGCCAACGGTTCTGTACTGGCTGGTGAATGTCGAGACAAAATCGTTAGTTCTGAACGAGAAATCCGAGGCCCTTGTCGCTGATGGCATCAGGATGAGGGCGGACGCACCGGCTACGGCTGCACGAATTACAGAGCGGGTCACGCGACATTCTCCAAGGCACTAGAGATTGCCGCTCTCGCGTTGTGGTTGTCTAGGTGTGCGCCAGCTGTCACCGGGGGATAGCGCTCTGCAGGCCGTGATGAGAGCCGATCAGCCGCGCGGTGCCCACCAGCTCGTCGCGCGGATTTGTCTCGAAACCGCCTTGGCTTCTTGGATTTCGAACCAACGCTCAAGCGAAAGCGTTTATCAGCCTTCTACCTAAAGGAAGGTTTTCATGCGCCATCAAGTTCTCGCAGCCGCCGCTGCTTTCAGCCTCCTCGCAGGCGGGGCCTCTGCGCAGGCTCCCGCGGCGACTCCCGTGGCGCCCTCCGCTCCTGGCACTTCGGGCGTGGTTGCGCCGCAGAACAGCACGACCGGTAGCACGGGCGCCGTGACGACTTCGCCGACCGGGCAGCCGGCCGACACGATGTCGAACAGCTCGTCCTCCGCCGGGAATGCCAATCAGCCAGAGCGCGCCGTTCCTCAGGGCGGCGGCGGTGGCGGCAGCAGCAGGTAGCCGCTCATCGCCATCATCTGCGTGCGTTTTCTTCAGCCCCGCCGGCATTGCCGCGCGGGGCGTTCTCACAGTCTGCTCTGCTCTTCGAATGCGCCCTAATTGCAGGTCAACTTCCGGCCCTCGGCCATCCCGACCTTGCGGTAGTGTTCCAGACCCGACTTGATCGCTCGGCCAATGACCGCTCGGCGCACGTCCGGATTGCAGCGCAGATACTCTTCCTCGTTGAACGCGTAGTCGCCACGCCCGCCCCGGGAGCCTCGGTCGTAATCCCGATCGTAATCGCGGCGGTCACGGTCGCCGTAGCCGCGATCTCCGTAGCCGCGATCTCCGTAGCCTCGGTCACGGGGCCCGTAGTCGCCGCGATCGTAGCCGTAATCGCGTCCGCCGTATGGCTGCGCGACGGCCGGAGCGGCTCCGCTGAGTAGCGCCAGGCCAAGGACGGTCGCTGAGATCACCTTCATGTCGTGCTCTCCGTTGTTGCGGGGCGTGAACGCTTTCAACGGTGGGTGGTTCGATTTGCCTGAGCGGATGCCGCTCCCTCGCTCTCCGATTCACTGACGTCAGCGGGGCTTTCCTTTCCCTGCGTCCCGCCTAGCCTCGGTGCGAGGTTTGGCTGAACTTCCCCCCTTTCGGTGCCCGACCTGAGAAGCCCGTCCGGCGCGCCGGCGCGGGCTTTCTCGTGCGCGGAATCCCGGCGCGGGATTGGCCGGCAGCCGGCACGAGCACGGCTCGGTAACCGGTGCTCGCCATCTTACCGCCGAGCCGCGTTGCGTATCGGCTCGGCTCACATGCTGGTGAGATCGGACGCTCCCCCGCCCCGTGAGCAGATCGGGGCGGGGCCGAGCGGGTCTCGCACCCGCAAACGCAGACGTTCACGTTGCCCCGGGCACCCTGGTTTCGGCCGGGGCGCCGCTCGCCGATTTGGGCGCGGGAACCGTGCCGCCGCGTGCGCGTAGACCAATCCCCAAGCGTAGACTCTCTCGAACCGCCCGGCTCCGGCCGCGGCGGTTTTTTCGTGTCCGGCGTCTGCCAGCCGGCCATATCCCTCGAATGCGCCGACCCCGCCGGCCCGCCGCACGGGGCGTTTTCTCGTGCTCAGACGATCACGGCCTCAGCCGTCATATCGGCGCGCGCCGTCTCGGGCAGCTCCTCGAAGCCGTGATAACCGGCGGCCTGGGCGGCGACTTCCAATGCCCGATCCGCTGTGTCGGCCTGTCCTGTCCAGAGGACCGCGCGCGTGCTGTTCTGCCTCACCTGGAAGATCGTCATGCTTACCTCCCGTGCCGTCGATCGTGCGTCGACTGGCAAAGGCAGGATCACCCGGACCTGTTCCGCCCGCAATAGGGTGTCGCCCTGTCCCTTCGGACATCTGCCCGCCGGGTTCGCCGGCGCGGGCTCTTTCGTGCTCGGAATCCCTGCGCGGGACCATCCTCCGGCCGACACCGAACGGCCCGGTAACCGCCGCCGGGCATTCAGCATCACGAGCCGCGTTGCGTATCGGCTCGGCTGAGCCGCGCCGCAGCTCTTCGGCGTCCATCCGGAGCACGGCGTCCTGCGCGTGACGTAGGCCGGTGCCCTGATGGTCAACGCTAGCCGGACCGTCGGCGTCGAGCCCAACCGGATCGTGTTCGACCGCTTCTGCGTCGACCGGACCAAGCCGGGTCAGACCTGGGGACCGCCGGTCTGGGAGTTCGCCGCCATGCGGCGCGGCTGACGCTCAGCCTTGCAGGCTCTCGGCGAAGTCGTCCGGCACCTCGCCCCACTGGCCGAGGATCGTGACGCCCTCCAGCTCGCCGGTCTCGTCGTCGGCCACAACCTTCAGCGCCGCCGCACCCGGCATCCGCCTGGCCGGGTTCTCGGCCTTCTTCTGCGCGCCGCTCTCCGTCTGCGCCGGCTCCTGGCGGGCCGGGCGCAGGCGCTTGCGGTGGATCTCGAACGGCTGCACCACGGAGCTGGTCGTCATCGCCATGGTGCGGCTCCCGTCCTTACGCCGACGTGCCGCCGACCCGTACCGCAGTGAACGCGCGGAACAGCACGGGCCGGCCTGCGGCATCGCGCACGTCCACCGACCACGCGGTCCAATCCTGGCAGCCGACCCCGTCCATCAGGCCCAGCGCCACCCGGTCCGCGTGCTGCCGGATTTCGCGGATGCTCGACAGCCACCGCCCCTGCAGGTCGAACACGGCATCACCGCCTCCCAGGCAGTGGAAGCGATAAAGCCTCCGCGGCATTGGCGTTTTTCCGACCTCTCCACACGTGCCCACTGCGATCTCCGCGGGATCCGACACGACCATTGAACCACGCCTCACCATCGGGCTTTGTTCCCGATGTGTTCTAGTCGAGGTTGTGATCCGGATGCATGCCCAACGGCACGAACCGCCTGTGGAGATCCGTCTGTCCGAGGCCGAGGTGATCGCCCTGGCCTATCACCGGGCCGCCTCCGGCGATGCCTGGGCCGCCCTCGTTCGAGCGGTGGAGGATGCGCTCACCGACCTGCGAGACGCCGAAGCGCGCGTGCTTGCACAGGGGCGGCTGATCTCCCGCGGATACGCACGACGCTGCGTCGGGACGGCCTGAGCCCCGTGCCGATCCACCCGATCGACGCGCTGCTGGTCGGAAGCCCCGACGCCGTCCGCGTGCCCCTGATCGGGCAGGCGCTGTGCGCCGGCTTCCCGTCGCCCGCCGACGACTTCCTCGAGGGTGCGCTGGAACTGCCGCGCTGGCTCGTGCCGAACCCGCCCGCCACCTTCCTGTGGCGGATCAGTGGCTCCTCCATGGAGGGCGCCGGAATCTACGACCGCGACCTCGCCTGCGTCGACCGCAGCCTCACGGCCGGCCATGGCAGCATCATCGTGGCGGCGGTCGACGGCCAGATGAGCTGCAAGCGCCTCGTGATCGACGGCAACACCGCCCGGCTCGCCTTCTGCAACCCGGACCTGCCGGCCTTCGCGGTCGAGGAGCTCGGCGAGGGCGTAATCTGGGGCGTGGTGCGCTTCTCGATCCGCTGGCATGTCGCCCGCGGGCAGCTCCCGTGAGCACGCCGGAGGCTCGCCGGCGTGACCGGATCGGCGGCGGCCGCGCCGTGGCGCTGATCGACGGCAACAGCTTCTACTGCTCGTGCGAGCGCGTGTTCGACCCGAAGCTCGCCGCGGTGCCGGTGATCGTGCTCTCAAACAACGACGGCTGCGCCATCGCCCGGACCGCCGAGGCCAAGGCGCTCGGCATCCGGATGGGCGATCCGTTCTTCAAGATCCGCGACCTGTGCCGCGCCCAGGGCGTGCGGGTGTTCTCGTCGAACTACACCCTCTACGGCGACATGTCGGGGCGGACCAACGCGGTTTACCGGCAGTTCAGCCCACAGGTGGAGGTCTACTCCATCGACGAGAGCTTCCTGAACCTCACCGACGTGGCGCCGGGCCTGCGGGTCGAGCTGGCGCGGGACCTGCGCGCCACGGTGCGGGCCGGACCGGCTCCC
>NZ_BACT01001006.1:0-1559 GCF_000333255.1 Methylobacterium sp. B1
GTGACGAATAAATCCCCGTCCGGCTCGGCCGGACGGGGTGAAATCAGTGAATCCAGAGCGCCGATCGCTCGTGTCGCCGCTCCGAGGGCGGATCGGCCTTACGACTGGGTCTTCAGATAGGCGATGACGTCGTTGATCTTCTTGTCGTCCGTGATGCCCTGGAAGATCATCTTGTTGCCCGGGACCTTCGCCTTCGGGTTCTTCAGCCACTCGTGCAGGTTGGCCTCGTCCCAGGTGATGCCGGAATTCTTCAGGGCGGCGGAGTAGTTGTAGCCCTCGTAGGTGCCCGCCTTGCGGCCGACGACACCCTTCAGGTCAGGACCCACGCCGTTCTTCTGGAAATTGTGGCACGCCTTGCAGGGAGCGAACGCCTTCTCGCCGGCGGCCGCATCCCCGGCCTCCTGGGCCTGCGCCGCGAGGGGCATGACGACGGCGAGGACGGCGCCGAGTGCAAGCATACGCATGTATAGACCCCGAATTGATCAGATAAGCTTCGCGTTTCTGACAGAAAAATTCTTCGATGCAAGGGAAAAAATCTGCGCAGGCGTGCAGATTATATTGAACGATGCATCAAACAATTTCGGATGTCATGCCCGGTTCCGCGGTTCGTTCTCGGCGCGTCTCGGCAGGCCTCGGATCGGTGGCCCGCTCGCGCGCATCCGCGGGGCGCGTCCCCGGGCGGCGGGACGGGCGAACGGCGGATCTGAGAATGCTTCCAAACTTGGCATGTCGGAGTGTTGACGTCCGATGCGGGGCGATAATCCGGCCCGCGCCGGAAAATGATGCGTCCTTCCCGGCTGGGCGCCGCGCGCACGACAAGGCCCGCCGCGGCCGAGCCGGGCGGGTCCCCGCAGACGGGCCGTGTCGATGCTAGGCGGCCAGCGGCAGCCTGATCACCGGCGGGTCGCTATCCGCAGCCTTGGCGGTTCGGGCCATCGCCGCGCCGGCATCCCAGGCCGTGAGCGCCTTGATCCGATCGGCGAGAACCGTCGTCTCGAGGGTGCGGGGCGTCGCCGTCAACGGGCGGGGCATCGTCGATCGGGGGCTGGGCATGAGGGCTCCGGCGGCTGCTGCAGCGGGCAATGCGCCTGAATGGTTACCGCGATGTCTCTGCCGGGCATGCGCGCGAGGACGTGATGCGCAATCCTGCGCGCTGGACGGCCTCTGCTGCGGTTGGATGGGTGCCGATGCGGCTGCTGGCCAAGCCTGATGGTTCGGCGCGTCTCCCGGCCCGCGAGCCCCGCGCGGTCCACCGACCGCCGGGTCGTTCAGGGATGTCGTGCCGGGTGATCGGAGTGCGGGGGGGCAAGCCTGCCGGACGGATCGGCGCTGCCACGCATCACCGGGGCGCCACGTCGAGGGCCGAACTCGACGGTCCGTGACCGCGCGACAGCCGCCGTGTCGGCGCTCAGCCGCAGAAGGCTCGAAGAGACCGCGTTTCGGCGCTTGTGGTGGCGGAGGCAGCATCTGTCGAACTTCGATCCGTCGGCGTCCACGGCCGTCGTTTTTCCCTTGTGATCGTAAGCCTTTGAACGGAATAAATTCCACTCGCATCCACG
>NZ_BACT01001005.1:0-7998 GCF_000333255.1 Methylobacterium sp. B1
GATCGTGCGAGCCGCCCGATCAGTGCCCCGCCGAGCGACCGGAAGAAGTTCATCGCGGCGGTGGCGATCCCGAGCTGGTGCGGTTCCACCGCGTTCTGGATGGCGATGGTGGAGAGGGGCAGGATCGTCCCGATGCCCATGGAGAGCAGCGCGAACAGCACCTCCATGAGCCAGAAGGGCAGCGCCCGGCCTTCCCAGGCGATGGTGGCGCAGCAGGCGAGGCTGAGGCTCATCATCGCGAGGGGCACGCGCTTGTAGTGCCGGAAATGCAGCATCGATCGGCCCGACAGCGTCGCGCCCGTGACGGTGCCGATCATCAGCGGCACCAGCGCCACGCCGGACTCGCTCGCCGAGAGCCCGATCACCCCTTCGAGGAAGATCGGCACATAGATGGTGAGGCCGATGAAGGTGCCCATGGCGAAGCAGGCGGCCAGCGTCGCGCTGTAGACCACCCGGTCCTTGAGCACCTCCGTGGGGATCAGCGGCTCTGACGCCGTGGCGAGCCGCGCCGCGAAACCGCCGGCCAGTACGGCCGCCCCGGCGAGGAGGGCGAGGATCGTGGGCGAGCCCCAGGGATAGCGCACGCCGCCCCAGCTCAGGGCCAGCAGGAGGGTGACAGACCCCGCGACCATCAGGGCGGCCCCGGGCCAGTCCAGCCGGTGCTGGCGGTCGTGGCGCGGCAGGCGCTTCAGGTTGGCGTTGGTCAGCGCGAAGGCGAGGATGCCGATCGGCAGGTTGATCCAGAAGATCAGCGACCAGTGCAGGTGCTGGGCGAAGAGGCCCCCGAGCAGCGGCCCCGCCACCGAGGCGGCCACGAACACGCCCGCGATCACCACCTGATAGCGGGCGCGCTCCTTGGGCGACATGATGTCGGCCAGGATGGTCTGGGAGAGCGCGATCAGCCCGCCCCCGCCGATCCCCTGGAGGCCCCGGGCCAGCGCCAGCGTCACCATCGTGGGGGCGAGCGCGCAGGCCAGCGACCCGAGCCCGAAGGTCGCGATGGCGATCAGCAGCATGATCCGCCGGCCGTGGATGTCGCTGAGCTTGCCATAGAGCGGGGTCACCGCCGTGGAGGCCAGCAGGTAGGCGGTGACGATCCAGGGGAGGTTGGCGGCGTCCCCGAGGTCGAGCCCGATGGTCGGCATGGCGGTCGCCACGATGGTCTGGTCGAGGGCCGCGAGCAGCATCGCGGTCATCAGGCCGTAGACGATCGCGCGGATCTCGCTCTGGTTGAGGCGATCTTGAGGGGCGCCGGTCTGCGCCTGTGTCTGCGCCGGGGTTCCGGTGACGGCAGCGGGGCTGGCCACGTGTCTGAGCCTCTGATCCGAGCCGTGCCGGCCGACCATCCGGTGCGAATGGGGACAGGGCGGCGAAAGGGGATGGCGGACGGCCCGCGGCCGCGGCTCGGGCCGCCGCAATCCGCGAGGCCCGGGACCAAGAAGAGCTTCCGCTCGGCCGTATCGATCCTTAGCGCAGCGCCGGAGGGCAGCCCATGCCGTCCGGCACCGATCCGGTCTTCGCCCTTGACAGGACTGGCGGCCTGTCGCTCTCCCGGCGGATGCCGGATGACAGGGATGCAATCGCCATCGTGGGCGGCGGGCCGGCCGGGCTCGCCGCCGCCGAGGTGCTGGGAGGCGCTGGCCGCGCGGTCGCGGTCTACGAGCGCATGCCCTCGGTCGCCCGCAAGCTGCTGATCGCCGGGCGCGGCGGCCTCAACATCACCCACAGCGAGGCGCGGGCGGACTTCCTCGCCCGCTACCATCCGCATGGCTGTCTCGATGCCGCCATCGCGGCCTTCCCGCCCGACGCGCTGCGGGCGTGGTGCGCGGAACTCGGCGAGCCGACCTTCGTCGGGTCGAGCGGGCGCGTCTTCCCGCGCAGCTTCAAGGCCTCTCCCCTGCTCCGGGCATGGCTGGCGCGGCTCGACCGCCTCGGGGTCCGGATCCACACCCGCCACCGGCTCACGGCCCTGGGCGGGACGCTGCATTTCGACACCCCGGACGGGCCGCGCGCGATCCGGCCCCGCGCCACCCTGCTGGCGCTCGGCGGGGCGAGCTGGCCGCGCCTCGGCTCGGACGGGCGCTGGGTGCCCCTCCTCGAAGGGCTCGGGGTGGCGGTGGCGCCCCTGCGTCCGGCCAATGCCGGCTTCGCGGTGGCGTGGTCGGACCTGTTCCGGGAGCGGTTCTCCGGCGCGCCGCTGAAGCGGGTGGCGCTCGCCTGCGAAGGCACCGTGGTGCGGGGCGAGGCCGTGATCACGCAGATCGGCATCGAGGGCGGAGCGATCTACGCCCTCTCGCGCCTCTTACGCGAAGCGATCGCGGCCGGGGGCCGCGCGCGGCTCGTCGTGGATCTCCGCCCCGACCTCACCCGGGAGGCCCTCGCCCGCCGTCTGTCCGGCGCCCGGCCGGGCGACTCGGCCGCGACCCGGCTGCGCAAAGCCGCGGGCCTCGCGCCCGTTGCGGCGGGATTGCTGCGCGAGGCGACCGGCGCCGCCCTCCCGGCGGATCCCGGGGCGCTGGCCGGGTTGATCAAGGCCGCGCCCATCACCCTCACCGCCTCCGCGCCGATCGAGCGGGCGATCTCGACGGCGGGCGGCGTCCGGCTCGACGCCCTCGACGAACGGTCGATGCTGCGGGCCCATCCCGGCCTGTTCCTGGCCGGGGAGATGCTCGACTGGGAGGCGCCGACCGGCGGCTACCTGCTCCAGGGCGCCCTCGCGGGCGGAAGGGCGGCCGCCGCCGGGATGCTCGACTGGCTGCGCGAGACCGGCGGCTGACGCGCCCGCCTCACGGCCGCGTGCAGAACCCGACGATGCCGGACGCGTCCGCGGGGCAGCTGGCGCCCTCCCCGTCATAGACCGCCACGCCACCCTTGAGGCAATGGGCCGTGACCAGCATCTCGCCGGTCCCGCAGGTGATCGTGCAGCCCCCCGGGCAATCGGATTTGCGCACGGGTCGCAAGCTGGCGGCTGTGGCCTCGCCCTTCGGGCCCGGGCCGCCCTGCGGTCCGACCGGACCCCGCGGGCCCGGAGGACCCTGCAGGCCCGCGGCCCCGGCATCGCCCTTCGGGCCCGGTGCGCCCTGCGGGCCGACCGCGCCCTGGGGGCCGGTCTCCCCTTTCGGACCGGTCTCGCCCTGAGGACCCGTATCGCCCTTGAGACCCTGCTCGCCCTTGGCTCCTTGGTCTCCCTTGGCCCCCTGATCGCCCTTGAGACCGGCCTCGCCCTTGGCCCCCGTCTCCCCGGGCGGTCCTGCGACACCCTGAGGGCCGGGCGGTCCGGGCGGACCCTCCGGCGCGCAGTTCGCCACAACCGCCTCCCGCTCGTCCGGCTCCGCCTTCAGCGTCACCACGCAGGTCGAAGGCCGGTAGGGCAGCCGGAAGGTGAACCGTCCGCGCCGGTCGGCCTGGATCGAGATGTCGTCGTCCAGCACCACGATCGCCCCGGGCTTGCGCACCGAGCCCGAGATCCGGAGGTCGCCGGCCTCGATGCGCGCGTCGTAGACCATGATCGGCTGGCTCGGGGTCTGCGCGTGCCGGACTCGCGGGCGGGCCGGGCGCGATCGCCCTGCGGCGGCCGCGGCCGGATCCGGACCTGCGCCACCCGGCGGATCCGCCTGCTGGCCGAGCGCCGCCCCCGACAGGGCGAGCAGGATCGTCAGAGTGAGGGCTGAGCGCATGCGCGGTCCGGTTCGGCCGCGTCACGCACGCGGCGGCCCGACATTGGTCTCGCCCTGCGAGGGAGGTCAACCGGGGCGGCGGAACCGGCGGTGGCGGTCGATTCCACAGGCGTCCACAGCCATCCACAGGCCAAGCCGCTGCTTCCGTGCGCGATTCCGGGACGCCGTGGAAACCGTTTGTGTGCGTTCCTGTTATGTTCCTATCGTCCGGCATGACCGGAGCCGACGGAGATGGGGCTGGACCCTGCGGACGAGACCGAGGGGGCGATCGCGCGGGGCGATCCCCGGGCCCGCCTCGCGGCCTTGCGGATGCGCCTCGCGCCGCCGGCCGGCGAGCGGGACCTGCCGCCGGTCCTGCCGCTGGGCGTACCGGAGCTCGACGGGCATCTGCCGGGCGGCGGCCTCGTCCTCGGGCCGCCCCACGAGATCGCGCCGGCCGAGCCCGTGGACGGGGTCGCGGCCCTCGGCTTCGCCCTGGCGCTCTGCGCCCGCCACCTTGCTGGCCGGCCTGGTCCGGCGCTGATCGCCGCCGCGCCGGGGCAGCCCCTGCCCTACGGCCATGGCCTCGCGGGACTCGGCCTCGATCCCGCCCGGCTGCTGCTGCTGGAGGCCGGCAGCGATGCGGAGTTGTTCCGCGCGCTGGAGGCGGCCCTGCACGCACGGGCGCTCACGGCCCTCGTCGGCCTCGTCCGGGACGGCCTGCCGCTGAAGCCGGGCCGGCGCCTGCAGCTCGCCGCGGAAGGGTCTGCTCCGCCGCTGCTGCTGATCCTGCGGCCGGCGCCTGCCGGCCTGCCCAACGGGGCCGCCACCCGCTGGCGGATCGCCGCGGCGCCCGCGGCGCGGGACCGGTTCGGCACCCTCGACAGGCCGCGCTGGCGGGCGCGGCTCGAACGCTGTCGCAACGGGCGGGGCGGCGACTGGCTTCTGGAGTGGGACCATGCCGCGCATCGTCTGCATCTGCCTGAGCCACTGGCCGGTGACGCGGCTGCGGCGGGCCGGTCTCGCGCCTGAGCGCGGCCCCCTCGCGGTGGCCGCCGAGGGCCCCGGCGGCCTGCGGCTCGTGGCCCTCGACCCGGAGGCCCGCGCCCTGGGCCTCCAACCCGGCGAGCCCTGGGCCGGGTCCGGGCGCGGATCGGCGTGCCGCTCCAGGTCTATCCCGCCGACCCGACCGCCGACCGGGACGCTCTGCTGCGGCTCTGCCGCTGGGCGGGCGGCTACGCGCCCCTCGTGGCGCCGTTCGGGCCGGCCGAGGCGGGGGACGGGCTCTACATCGACGTCGCCGGGGCCAGTCACCTGCGCGGCGGCGAGGCGAGTCTCGTCGACGATCTGACAGACCGTCTCGCGCGGGGACATATCCCCGCCCGGATCGCCCTTGCCGACACACCCGGGGCCGCCTTCGCGCTGGCCAGCCACGGCGGGGTCGACCGGATCGTCGTGCCGCCGGGCGGGGCGGCCGAGGCTCTGCGGGGTCTGCCCGTGGAGGCCCTGCGGCTGGATCCCGGCACGGTCTCGGGGCTGAAGCGGCTCGGCCTGCGCCGGATGGGCGAACTCGATGCCCTCCCCCGGGGACCCCTCGCCCGTCGCTTCGGCGAGGCGTTGCTGTTGCGCCTCGATCAGGCCCTGGCACGCCGTCCCGAGCCGCTGGCGCCCCTGTCGGAGGCCGCCGAATACGCCGCCGCCCGCGGCTTCCTCGACCCGATCGGGCGGCAGTCGGACATCGTCCGGACCGCCCGGGACCTGATGGCCGAGATCGCCCCCCGTCTGGAGCGGGACGGGCTCGGTGCCTGTGCCCTGCGCCTCGCCCTGCACCGGGTCGACGGGGTGGTTCGGGCCCTCGATCTCGGTCTGTCGCGCCCCGAGCGTCACCCCGAGCGGGTCGCGGCCCTGGTTTCCCTACGCCTCGACCGGTTGGGCTCCGCCCTCGAGGCCGGGTTCGGCTTCGAGACCGTGGCGCTCGCCGTGACGGTGACCGGCGCCATGCCGGCCCGCCAGACCGATCTCGGGGCGGACGCCTCCGGCGATGGGGTCGCCGTCCTGGCCGATGCCCTGGCGCAGCGCCTCGGGCGGGGGTTGCTGCGCCTGGAGCCACGGGCGAGTCACCTGCCGGAACGGGCTGATCGGAGCGGTCCCTGGGTTGCCGGAGAGGGGCACGGATCGTCAGCCGACAAGGACATCGGCCGGACGCGCGCGCATCGCCCTCTCCCCTCTGCGGAGGAGGATGCCTCCCGAAGGGGGACGAGTCGGCACGAAGTCCCGCACGGGGGGAGCGAGGGTGCAGGGTCCGGCCGTGGCCTTCATGAAGCGCGCGATCCCTCCGGAAGCGGCTTTCCCTTCTCCCGGCCCCTTCTGAAGCAGGAGCCAACCTCCCCCGCAGAGGGGGGCGTGAGGGCGCGGGCCTTTCCCATCTCCGTCCCCTGCTCAATCCCCTGGCCCGATCACCTCCCGCCCCGCCCCCTGGTGCTGTTCCCCCGGGGCGAAGCCGCGTGCGACGTGCTCTCCGCCGTCCCGGAGGGGCCGCCCCGGCGCTTCCGCTGGCGCGCGCAGGTTCACCGCGTCGCCCATGCCGAGGGGCCGGAGCGGATTTCCGCCGAATGGTGGTGCGCGCCCGGCGCGGAGCGCGACTATTACCGCATCGAATGCGAGGCCGGTCACCGGCTCTGGCTCTACCGCGACGGGCCGCACGCCCCCGGGCAGCCGGCCGCGTGGTACGTCCACGGGCTGTTCGCGTGAGCCGCCCCGAGATCCCTTTCGCCGAACTCGCCGTCACCACGAACTTCTCGTTCCTCCACGGCGCCGCGCACCCGCAGGACTACGTCGTGCAGGCGGCGGCCTACGGCCTCTCGGCGATCGGCATCGCCGACCGCAACACCGTGGCCGGCGTGGTCCGGGCGCATGCGGCGGCGCGGGCGCTCGAAGCGGAGGGCACGAAGATCCGGATCCTGCCCGGCGTCCGCCTCGTCACCGAGGAGGGGTTCGAGGCCGTCACCTACCCGATGGACCGGGCGGCCTGGGGGCGCCTCTGCCGGCTGCTCACCCTGGGCAACCGGCGCGTCCGCAAAGGTGAGTGCCGCTTCGCCTTCGCCGAGATGCTGGAGGCCGCGGAGGGACAGATGTTCATCGCCATGCCGCCGGCCCGGCGCCTGCCGGAGGGCTTCCGGTCGCGTCTGGAGGCGCTCGCCGCCGCGGCCCCGGGCCGGACCTTCCTCGGGGCGAGCCATACGCGCCGGGGCGACGAGCGGCGCCGCCTCGGTCTGCTCGCCGAGCTGGGCGCGGCCGCCCGCGCGCCGATGGTCGCGGTCTCGGACGCGCTTTACCACCATCCCGAGCGGCGCCCGCTCCAGGACGTGGTGACGTGCATCCGCGCGGGCTGCCGGATCGGCGAGGCGGGCTACCGGCTGGAGGCCAATGCCGAGCGCCACCTGAAGCCCCCCGCCGAGATGGCGCGGCTGTTCGCCGACCACCCGGAGGCGGTGGCCCGCACCGTCGAGATCGCCGAGGCCTGCGGCTTCTGCCTGTCCCAGCTGCGCTACGAATATCCCGACGAGCCGGTGCCCCCCGGGCGCACGCCGCAGGAATACCTGGAGGAGAAGACCTTCGAGCGGGCGCACTGGCGCTACGGCGGCGATATTCCCTCCGCCGTCGCGGCGACGCTCCGCGAGGAGCTGCGGCTCATCGCCAAGATGGACTATGCCCGTTACTTCCTGACCCTGTTCGACGTGGTCGAGTTCGCCCGCGGCAAGGGGATCCTCTGCCAGGGCCGCGGCTCGGCGGCCAATTCCGCCGTGTGCTTCTGCCTGGGCATCACCGCGGTGGACCCGTCCAAGCACCGGCTGCTCTTCGCCCGCTTCATCTCGGAGAACCGGGGCGAGCCCCCCGACATCGACGTCGATTTCGAGCACGAGCGCCGCGAGGAGGTGATCCAGCACCTCTACGCCCGCTACGGCCGGGAGCGGGCCGCCCTCTGCGCCACGGTGATCCACTACCGTCCGCGCATGGCGATCCGCGAGGTCGGCAAGGTCCTCGGGCTCACCGAGGACGTGACCGCGGCGATCGCCGACACGGTCTGGGGCTCCTGGGGCACCGGGATGCCGGACCAGCATGTGCGCGAGGCCGGCCTCGATCCCGGGAACCCGGCGATCCGGCAGGCGCTGGACCTCGCCCATCAGCTGATCGGCTTCCCCCGCCACCTATCCCAGCATGTCGGCGGCTTCGTGCTGACCCCGCGGCGCCTCGACGAGACCGTGCCGGTGGGCAACGGCGCCATGGCGGACCGCACCTTCATCGAGTGGGACAAGGACGACATCGACGCGATCGGCCTGAT
>NZ_BACT01001004.1:0-1234 GCF_000333255.1 Methylobacterium sp. B1
CGCGCCGATCACGAAGGCATCCGGGATCGGCTTCGGACGGAACGGGAAGCGGGTCTGGTCCGGGTCGATCACGTATTGCAGGTTCGGCATCAGCCGCACCGCCGGGGTGAGCTGGATGCCGTAGCTCAGCTCCAGGATGGTCTGCAGGGATTCGACGTTCCGGGTGCCGAGCCCGAGCGCCGTGCGCGCCGCCCGGATGTTGGCCGTGCCCAGCGGCGAGAGCTTCTCCATGGCGAAGACGAAGCCGAGGGTGTCGTAGGGCCGGCCGGGGAAGGTGCCGGTCAGCACGGCGCCGCCCTCCAGGAAGTAATCCTGGGTCTGCCGGCCGCCGGTCCCGCCGAGCGCGACGCCGAAGACCGACAGGCCCTGGATGCCGCTCGGGTCCGGCCGCCAGACCATCTGGTCGAAGCGGGCGTAGACCGCCGAGCGGCCGAACCGGGTCAGCGGATCGAGGCCGCTGAAGACCCGGGCGCCGCCCCGCTGGTCGAGCACGGGATCCTTGTAGTCCGACCGGTCGAAGACGACGCCGACGCTGTAGTTGCGCGGCAGCGGGTCATTGCCGAAATTGGTCGAGTAGCCGACTTCCACCGGCACCAGGACACCGGTAGCGCCGTTGGTCGACCAGTCGATCCCGTTCTGCGTCGGCAACTGGTCGCGGGGGTTCACCTCGTAGATGCCGGCGTGCAGGAACACCTTGTCGTTGACCCAGGCCTTGGCATGGCCGCCCCAGGTGGCGATCGGCCAGTAGGTGAAGTTCGTCAGCTTGAAGATGGACTTCGGCGCGCCGCAGGTCGCGTTGTTCTGGAAGTTGCAGTAGAGCGGCGAGGCCAGGAAGTTCGGGTTGGCCAGCAGGCGGCCGACCTCGAGGTCGAGGCGGTTGTCGAACAGCTTCTGCTCATAGGACAGCAGGGTGAGATGGGCGGTCTGGCCGCCGCCGTAGATCTCCTGCACGCTGCCGTCGAAGCCGATGGAATCCTGCGCCAGGCTCCGTCCGTGGCGCTGGGTGACGACGGTGTGGACCGAGCCGCCGTCGATCCCCGCGAGACGCGCGAGATCGGCGTCGAGGCCGAAGGCGATCTGGCCGGCATAGGCCGATCCCTGGCGGATGCCGCCGGACGGGTTGGCGGCGAACTCGCCGGTGTAGTTCAGGATCATGCTGATCCCGTTTGCCAGATCGAGGGTGCCCGGCGGCAGGCTGGGCGGCGTCGCGCTGCTGCCCTGCACGTCGAGGCTG
>NZ_BACT01001003.1:0-154 GCF_000333255.1 Methylobacterium sp. B1
GGTGGCTTCGCCGGTGGAGCCCTGGACGCGCGCGATATGATCGTTGATCTCCGCGGTGGCGCGGGCGGTCTGCGCAGCCAGATCCTTCACTTCGGCCGCCACCACGGCGAAGCCGAGCCCGGCCTCGCCGGCCCGCGCGGCCTCGATGGTGGCG
>NZ_BACT01001002.1:0-2271 GCF_000333255.1 Methylobacterium sp. B1
CCATCCGCCATAAGCCCGCCACTCGCGACGTGGCGCCCCGCATGGGCGCCCTTCGTGTTTGCAGACAACCAAGGACGCGTGAAGGTCGGGTGCGGCATCAGCCGCCCGCGAGCGCGCCTCGACCTTGAAGGCTCTGAGCCATGAAGAGAACCTACCAGCCGAGCAAGCTCGTCCGTAAGCGCCGCCACGGTTTCCGTGCGCGCATGGCCACCGCCGGCGGCCGCAAGGTGATCGCGCGCCGTCGCGCCCACGGCCGCAAGCGCCTGTCGGCCTGAGGCCGGATCCTCTCGGGCGCGGAGGCCTTCGCGCATCCGCGCCGTGAGGCAAGTGGTATCGGCCGGGATCGAACCATCGATGGCGACGATCGAGCGGCTCAAGAAACGACCCGACTTCCTGGCTGCGGCCGAGGGGCGTCGCTTTCACACCGAGCGCATGACCGCGCAGGGGCGCCTCCGGAATCCGGAGGCCTGCCCCGGCCTCCGTCTCGGTTTCACCATCACGAAGCGCGTGGGTCACGCGACGGAGCGCAACCGCATCCGGCGCCGTCTCCGCGCCGCGTTGGGGCTGGTCGCGGCCGATCTGCCGACCGAACTCGCGACCCTGCCGGCCGACATCGTACTGATCGCCCGGCGCCCGGCGCTGGACGCCCCCTTCGCGTCGCTGGCCGAGGACCTGCGGCGTGCGATCCCGACGGTGACCCGGCCTGCGGCGCCCCGGAGCGACAGGCCGTCCGGCCGATCCGGCAACCGACGGTCCAAGACCACACCTCAAACCTCATCTCTCCAGCAGGAAGCGGGCGCCTCCGCGCAGCCCGCGCCCTCCGGCCGCGCCGACATCGGCCCGTCGCAGGGGTGCGACAGAGATCACCGAATCACCGGCGCGCGCAGGTCCCCCGGGGCCGGCGCCGGTCTTGATGCCACTCCGAACGCGTGCGGCGGTGTCCCTGATGGGCAATGACAAGACGAACATGTTCGTGGCCATCGGCCTGTCGCTGCTGGTGCTGCTCGGGTGGCAGTACTTCGTGGCCGGCCCGCGCATGGAGCAGCAGCGGCTGATCGAGGCCCAGAACAAGGCCGCGCAGCAACAGCAGCCCCCGGGCGTGACCCCGGACGGCGTGCCCTCGCCGTCCCCCAAGGAGGGCGGCCCGGCCGCGCCGGTGCCCGGCACGCTGCCCACGCCGCAGGGCGGCCCGGTCTCCCGCGAGGCGGCGCTCGCCCGCTCGCCGCGCATCCGGATCGAGACCCCGGCGCTATCCGGCTCGATCGCCCTGAAGGGCGGCCGCGTCGACGACGTGTCGCTCAAGAACTACCACGAGACCGTCGACCCCAAGAGCCCCGAGATCGTGCTGTTCTCGCCGGCCGGCAGCGAGACGCCCTATTACGCCGAGTTCGGCTGGGTCGGCGCCAATGCCGGGCCGCTGCCCAACAACGACACCCTCTGGACCAGCGAGGGCAAGACGCTCCAGCCGGGCATGCCCGTGACCCTGACCTGGGACAACGGCGCCGGCCTCGTCTTCAAGCGGATCATCGCGGTCGACGACAAGTACATGTTCACGATCCGCGACGAGGTCGAGAACAAGGGCTCGGGCGCGATCACGCTCTACCCCTACAGCCTCGTCTCCCGCTGGGGTAAGCCGCACACCCAGGGCTATTACGTCCTGCACGAGGGCATGATCGGCTATCTCGGCAACGACGGGCTCCAGGAATTCACCTACGACAAGCTCGCCAAGGAGGGCGCCTACGGCGGCGCCAACACCAAGGGCAAGGCCTGGACCGGCGTGACCGGCGGCTTCGTGGGCATCACCGACAAGTACTGGGCGGCCGCCGCGATCCCCGATCAGGACACGCCGTATACCGGCGCCTTCACCGACCGGACCGACGGGACCACCAACGTCTATCAGGCGAGCGTGCGCGGCGACGCCGTGAACGTGGCGGCCGGCACCTCGGTCACCGCGACGCAGCGGCTGTTCGCGGGCGCCAAGGAAGTCAACGTCATCAACAACTACGAGAAGGACCTGGGCATCAAGCACTTCGATCTGATGATCGATTGGGGCTGGTTCTTCTTCATCACCAAGCCGATGTTCCGGGCGCTGGACTTCTTCTATCACCTGTTCGGCAATTTCGGCGTCTCGATCCTGGTTGTCACCTTCTGCCTGAAGCTGCTGTTCCTGCCGATCGCGAACCGATCCTACGTCTCGATGGCCAAGAATGAAGGCCGTGCAGCCGGAGATGGCCGCCATCCGCGAGCGCTACAAGGATGACCGCCTGAAGG
>NZ_BACT01001001.1:0-5672 GCF_000333255.1 Methylobacterium sp. B1
GGCAGATCGAGGATTGAGCATCCGCTGTCGCGCATGACCTGCGGGGCATGGCCCGCCTCGGCCGCCGCGTCCGGAGGCTCTCGGCGTGGCCTCCGAGATGCCGGGCCAGGATGGCCTCCGCCCGGGCATAGAGAGCGAGGCGGTTCTCGGGCCGCACGAAGCCGTGGCCCTCGTCCGGGAACAGCGGATCGTTCACCGTGAGGCGCTTCGCATCGAGGGCTGCGACCCTCTGGTCGGACTCGGCCTGCTTCACCCGGGGGGCGGTGGCGCTTTGCGCGATCAGGAGGGGCGCCCGGATCCCGCCGGCCCGGTGAACCGGCGAGCGCGCACGCATCTGGTCCAGCCCCGCCGCGGTGTCCGGATCGCCGATCGCCCGGATCACCTGCGCGCGGAACGCCTCCCCGTGAGGGGGCTCGTCTGGCTGACCCGGACGAGCCCGGCCGCGCCGCCCGGGAAGGGCTTCAGGTCCCGGTTTGTCCCGGCGATCGACCGCACAGACGTGCCGGTTCTCGTCTCCGCCGCCATTCGGCAGATCGAGCAGAGGCCGCCCGGCCTGGGCCCGGCCGTAGAACCGGATCCCGCGCCCCGGATCGGCGGTCAGGGTTCAGACGACATCGGCGGCCCGCCGACGTCCATCGACGTCCCGGACCGCAGGGGTCGCTCAGGCCCGGACGCGCTCGATCTGCGCGCCGCAGCGGCCGAGCTTGGCCTCAAGCGCCTCGAAGCCGCGGTCGAGATGGTAGACCCGGTTGATCTGGGTCTCGCCTTCGGCGGCGAGGCCCGCGATCACCAGGGACACCGAGGCGCGCAGGTCGGTGGCCATGACGGGTGCCCCCCTCAGCCGCTCCACGCCCTCGACGATGGCGAGGTCGCCCTCGAGGCGGATCTTCGCGCCGAGCCGGGCCAGTTCCTGCACGTGCATGAACCGGTTCTCGAAGATCGTCTCGCGGATATGCGACTGGCCCTTGGCCAGCGTCATCAGCGCCATGAACTGCGCCTGCAGATCCGTGGGGAAGCCCGGGAACGGGTCCGTGGTGACGTCGACCGCCGCGATGCCGGCGCCGTTGCGGCGCACGCGGATGCCGCCCTCGACCGGGGTGATCTCGGCGCCCGTGGTCGACAGGATGTCGAGGGCCGCGTGCAGCAGATCGGCCCGCGTATCCTTCAGGACGACGTCACCGCCGGCCATCGCGACCGCCATGGCGTAGGTGCCGGTCTCGATCCGGTCGGGCAGGACCGCGTGGCGGGCGCCGTTCAGACGGGCCACGCCTTCGATCTCGATATGGGGCGTGCCGGCGCCGCGGATCTTCGCGCCCATCTTGTTCAGGCACTCCGCGAGGTCGACGACCTCCGGCTCGCGGGCGGCGTTCTCGATCACCGTGGTCCCGTAGGCGAGCGCAGCCGCCATCAGCGCCACATGCGTGCCGCCGACCGTGACCTTGGGGAAGACGATCTCGGCGCCGCGCAGGCCGTTCTTCGTGCGGGCGACCACGTAGCCGGCGTCGATCTCGATCTCGGCCCCGAGCTTCTCCAGGGCCATGATCAGCAGGTCGACCGGCCGGGTGCCGATGGCGCAGCCGCCGGGCAGCGACACCTTGGCCTCGCCGAACCGGGCGAGCAGCGGCGCGATCACCCAGAAGCTCGCCCGCATGGTCGAGACGAGGTCGTAGGGCGCGGTGGTGTCGATGACGTTCGAGGCGGTGAGCCGGATGGTCTGGCCCGTCTCGGTGGTCTGACCGGGGCGCTTGCCGACCACCATGTGGTCGACGCCGTGGTTGCCCAGGATCCGCGTCAGCGCGGCGATGTCGGCGAGCCGCGGCACGTTGATCAGTTCCAGCGTCTCGCCGGTGAGCAGGCTGGCGATCATCAGCGGCAGCGCCGCATTCTTGGCGCCCGAGATCGGGATCACGCCGTTGAGCGGCGCGCCGCCGGTGATGTGGATGCGGTCCATCGTGTGTCCTTGGGCGGCGCATCCCCGATGGCGCGCGGCCGGCCGTGCTGATCGCGGGCGCGGAAGCGCCCAGGCTTGGCCGTGCCCTATAGACCGGATTTGTCGGAATCAGGACCGTTGATCGCGGCCTCGGACGTGCAGGACCGGTCCGCGTCCGGAGCCGGTCTCGTTTCGGTCCGGCCCCGATCCTGCGCCTTGCGGCGCCGCAGATTCTGCCGCAGGGCCGCCTTCAGGCGCTCCGTGCGCGCATCCTTCGCGTCCGTCTTCGCGTCGGTCATGGCGCGACCCTTGGTCGCCGCAAGCTCGGGACACGGGCGTTCCGGTGTGAGGAGCCATCTGCGGGTTGAGACATGGGATTCGGAAGGGCGCCGGAGCCAAGTTCGAAGGGAAAGATCCTGACGGACGCTACCGGGTTCGTGCCGCCCTCTCAACGGATGCAACGCAGCGATGTCGGAACCTTACCTTGAACCAGTTCCAGATCCGCGCGTATCTTCCGGTCCTCACGCGAAGGACTGACCGAGGCCAGACCTCAGATCGCGGGACCCCGGCGCTTCAAGGCGCCGCCCGCGTGGCCGAAACGCGAAGGACGCTCGATGACCGTGACCCGGATGCCCAGCACGACGCTCGCCCCAACGGGATCGACGCGCGCCGGTTCCGGCTACGAGCGCTACTTCCGCGGCGCGCTGGATCAGCTGCACGGCGAGCGGCGCTACCGTGTCTTCGCCGATATCGAACGCATTTCCGGGCGGTTCCCGACGGCCAAGTGGCGTCAGCCCGACGGCAAGACGACCGAGATCACCGTGTGGTGCTCGAACGACTACCTCGGCATGGGCCAGCACAAGGAGGTGGTGGCCGCCATGACCGAGACCGCCGCCCGCTGCGGCGTGGGCGCGGGCGGCACCCGCAACATCGCCGGCAACAACTCGCCCCTCGTCGATCTCGAGCGCGAACTCGCCGACCTGCACGGCAAGGAGGCGGGTCTGGTCTTCACCTCGGGCTACGTGTCGAACCAGGCCGGCATCTCGACCATCGCCAAGCTGATTCCGGATTGCCTGATCCTGTCCGACGCCTTCAACCACAATTCGATGATCGAGGGCGTGCGCCATTCAGGCTGCGCGAAGAAGATCTTCCGCCACAACGATCTCCAGCATCTGGAGGAGCTGCTCCAGGAGGCCGGCGACCGGCCGAAGCTGATCGTCTTCGAGTCGGTCTACTCGATGGATGGCGACGTGGCGCCGATCAGCCGGATCTGCGACCTCGCCGACCGCTACGGCGCGATGACCTATCTGGACGAAGTCCACGCCGTCGGTCTCTACGGTCCGCGCGGCGGCGGCATCGCCGAGCGCGACGGGGTGATGCACCGGGTCGACGTGATCGAGGGGACGCTGGCCAAGGGCTTCGGCTGCGTCGGTGGCTACATCACCGCCTCGGCGGCGATCTGCGACGCCGTGCGCAGCTTCGCGCCGGGCTTCATCTTCACCACCGCGCTGCCGCCGGCCGTGGCGGCGGCGGCACGGGCGTCGGTGCGCTACCTCAAGCGTTCCAGCGCCGAGCGGGAGGCGCACCAGAGCCAGGCGGCGGCCACCAAGGCGGCCCTGGCCGCGGCGGGCCTGCCGATCCTGGAGACCGAGACCCATATCGTGCCGGTGATGGTCGGCGATGCCGAACTGTGCAAGGCCGCGGCCGACCACCTGCTGGAGCACCACGGCATCTACATCCAGCCGATCAATTATCCGACCGTTCCGCGCGGCACCGAGCGCCTGCGGATCACGCCGTCGCCATTCCACGACGCGGCGCATATCGAGCGCCTCGCCGCGGCCCTCAGCGAGACCTGGGAGGCGCTGGATCTGCCCCGGGCCGGCACGGTCTTCGTCGAGGCCGCCGAGTAGGGCCTCGGGTCTCCGTATCGACCGCCACGGCCTGGCCCCATCGAGGGGCCGTGGCCTCTATCACAGGGCGCGATCGGCTCACCCTTCCGGCTGAGGAAGGGTAGGTTCCGGATCAGGCGTACCGGTGACGCGCGCTCAGGTCGCGCCACGTCCGGCTGACGCACGCCCCTCATCCCGTCCCTCTCGCCCGAGGGACGGGCCGCGCCGCGACGACGATCCCTGGGACCCGGTCCGGGCCGGCCCCCCGCCGCACGGCGCCCATGTCCTGCCCCCATCTCGTCTTTTCCGGCGCCGGGCTGTAACGACGGCGTCAATCCTCACCCGCGAAAAGTCCGACCATGATCTCCTCCCCGCTCATGACCGTGATGGTCGATGCCGTGCGCAAGGCCGCGCGCGGCCTGCGCCGCGACTTCGGCGAGGTCGAGAACCTGCAGGTCTCGCGGAAGGGCCCGGGTGACTTCGTCTCCGCGGCCGACCGCAAGGCCGAGGAGGTGCTGCGCGACGCCCTGATGAAGGCGCGCCCGGGCTACAGTCTCGTGCAGGAGGAGAACGGGATCATCGAGGGGACCGACAAAAGCCACACCTGGCACATCGACCCCCTCGACGGCACCTCGAACTTCCTGCACGGCGTGCCCCATTTCGCCGTCTCGGTCGGCCTCGAGCGCGAGGGCCAGATCGTCGCCGGTGTGATCTTCGACCCGATCAAGGACGAGCTGTTCGTCGCCGAGCGCGGGAAGGGGGCCTATCTCAACAACCGGCGCCTGCGCGTCTCCGGCCGTCAGGACATGGCCGACGCGCTGGTGGGCTACGGAACGCCCTATCTCGGTCGCGGCAGCCATCCGCGACTCCTGCGCGAGCTGGGCGCCGTCATGGCGGTGGCCGGCGGCACCCGCCGGATGGGATCGGCGGCTCTCGACATGGCCTATGTCGCCTGCGGGCGCCTCGACGCCTATTGGGAGCGCGATCTCCAGACCTACGATTTCGCCGCCGGCGTGATCCTGGTGCGCGAGGCGGGCGGCTTCGTGACCTCCGCGGATGGCGCCGCCGAGCCGCTCGCGCCCCGGTCGGTGGCCTGCGGCAACGAGGAGCTGCACCGGGAACTCGTCGCCATCCTCAAGAAGGTCCAGGCGGCCTAGCGGCCCGTCATCCCGGGACCGCGCGGCGGAGACCGGGATCGAGGCCCGCCGACGCGCCGCGTCTCGACGCCCGCGGCGATCAGGGATTGCCCGCCTCGGGCGGGCTTCCTCGGAGCCAAGCGCGCCCGCGGCGACCGGACCGCTCGCGCCGCGTGGGACGGTCGCCGGACCGCCGGGACGCACCGAATGCGGCCTGACCCGCCCGGCCTGCCGCCGGAAACTGGTCAGGACCGCAACCTTCTGCTTTAAGCCCGCGGTTCTCCACGGAAGGCCGAACGCATGGAAGCCCGCCGCCACGTCGCGCTGAAGGAATCGATCCGCTCGATTCCCGATTACCCGAAGCCCGGGATCATCTTTCGCGACATCACCACGCTGCTCAGCGACCCGCGCGCCTTCCGGCGGGCGGTGGACGCGCTGGTTCACCCCTATGCCGGCGGGCAGATCCACCAAGTGGCCGGCATCGAGGCCCGGGGCTTCATCCTGGGCGGGGCCATCGCCCATCAGCTCTCCTGCGGCTTCGTGCCGATCCGCAAGAAGGGCAAGCTGCCCCACACGACGGTTTCGATGGCCTACGCTCTCGAATACGGCACCGACGAGATCGAGATCCACGTCGACGCGGTCCGGCCCGGCGACAGGGTGCTCCTGGTCGACGATCTGATCGCCACCGGCGGCACGCCCCGGCGGCGGTGAACCTGC